>CAILDT010000327.1 GCA_903833025.1 uncultured Bacteroidota bacterium
AATGATATAAAGTACCAGGAAACAATACGTTTTACACTTAATATTAATTTGCTTAATCCTTTTGATTTGATAAAGGATTTTAAGTTGTAATAGTATTTAGTACTTTTGTAAATATAATTACTATTAAACGCAAAAACAGATGACACTACAATTTATCCACGATAATAAAGGAAACACCACAGGAGTATTTATTCCTATTGAGGACTGGCAAACTCTGAAAGCTAAGTATGAAGAGTTATTAAAAGAAGAAGCTCAAAGCAATATTGAATTACTCCCTTGGCAAAAACAGATTCTGGATGAACGACTAAGTGATTATTATAAAAACCCTAAAGATGTTCAAGATTTCAACAAGACGATAGATGATATTAAAAAGAGTTTATGAATTATGCTTTTGTAAACCTTCCTGCTGTTAACACGGATATAATTGAAGCTGTTGATTATTACAAAAAGATAAATACAGAACTTGCTAAACAATTTCTGTTTCGCATAGAAGAAGCAATGAAATACATTGCTGATTATCCAGAAGGATTTCAAATAAAATATAATAATGTAAGAACATTAATGCTAAAGCAATTTCCTTATCAGATACACTATACAATTAACGTTGAAGAAAAACAAATAGTTATTTTAGCCATTATTCATTGTTACAAAGCCCCTGAAGATTATTCCGAGAGATAAACAAAGCCCCACTTGAACCCAAACAAAAAAATATACTTCGCTTCCGACTTTCATCTTGGAGCACCCAACCACGAAGAAAGTCTTGTTCGTGAAAAACTAATTGTTAAATGGCTTGATGAGATAAAAGCTGATGCAGAAGAAATATATTTAATGGGCGATGTGTTTGATTTCTGGTTCGAATATCGTCAGACTGCCCCAAAAGGGTTTCTTCGTTTGCTTGGCAAACTCGCTGAAATAAGCGATTCAGGAATACCGATAACTATGTTTACTGGCAACCACGATATGTGGATGTTTGAATATTTACCAAAAGAAATTGGAGTTACTATTTATCGTGAACCAATAGAACGAATATTTAATGGTAAGAAGTTTTATCTCGGACACGGTGATGGGTTAGGACCAGGCGACTATGGATATAAATTTATTAAGAAAGTATTTGCTAATAAAGTATGTCAATGGCTGTTTGCACGTTTACATCCAAACTTCGGAATGGGAATGGCGCATTACTGGTCGCATAAAAGTAGAGCATCCAACGGTGGAGAGAATGAAGAAAAGTTTGTTAGTGTTGAACACGAATGGTTAGCGATTTATGCTAAAGAGATTTTACAAAAACAACATTACGATTACTTTATCTTCGGGCATAGGCACTTGCCATTGGATATTCAATTAACAGATAAAAGTAAATACATTAATCTTGGTGAGTGGATAAACTATAATAGTTACGCGGTGTTTGATGGTAATGATTTAGTATTGAAATATTATAAGTAGGTGTTCTACTAACTATTAATTTTAATAATCAAATCCACTAACCTATTAGAGTATCCGAATTCATTATCGTACCAGCCAATTATCTTTATCATATTACCAACCACAGCGGTAAAACCAGCATCGAAAACACAAGAGTATTTATTGCCAACAATATCAATTCCTACAATTGGGTCTTCGGTATATTGCAAAATATTTTTAAGATTAGTTTCACTTGCTAATTTAAATGCAGCGTTAATTTCACTTACTGTTGCAGGTTTGGTAAGCACACAAGTAATATCAGTAAGCGAACCATCAGGCACTGGCACACGCATTCCGCAGCCACCCATCTTACCTTCCAGATGAGGAAATATTTTTGTAATTGCTTTTGCTGCGCCAGTAGAGGTTGGGATAATAGATAGTGCTGCTGCACGTGCTCTTCGTAAATCCTTGTGTGGTGCATCGTGTAAGCGTTGGTCGCCAGTGTAGGAGTGTACAGTTGTAATATAACCATCTTCCATTCCCCACATTTCATCCAATACTTTTACCATTGGTGCTGCACAATTGGTGGTGCAAGAAGCATTAGAAATTATAATATCATCAGCAGTTAAGATGCTATCATTGATGCCCATAACAACAGTTTTAATATCATTCCCTTTTGGCGGAGCCGATATAATTACCTTTTTTGCTCCTGCTGTAATGTGCTTTCCTGCTGATTCTTTATCCAAAAAATGCCCTGTAGATTCAATAACTACATCCACATCTAATTCTTTCCAAGGCAAGTTTGCGGGGTCTTTCTCTGCATAAACAATTACTCTTTTACCATTTACAATAATAGCTGTATCATCTGATTTTACATCAGCATTAATAATACCGTGCACGGAATCATACTTTAAAAGATGCGCCAACGTTTTACTATCTGTTAAATCATTGATAGCAACAATCTCAATATTATCGCGCTCCAACATTAAACGAAACGAAACTCTTCCTATTCTTCCAAAACCATTGATGGCAACTTTAATCTTTTTCATAATAAAATAATTTTTTGCAAAGATAGATTGAAATATGTTTGCATAACAGAAAAATAAAAATGCCTGCCGAAATATTCGACAGGCATTTTTAATAATGATTATTGTTTAATGATTATTGAACGACAAGTTTCTGAACTTTCACTTCAGTACCATTATTCAATTTGATATAATAAATACCTTTTGCTAATTCTTCTATATTAATTTGTTTGTTGTAATCGGGAGCAATGTTTTTATCAATAGTATTATAAATCAATCTTCCTTGTACATCAACAACAGTAATGATTAACTCTTTGAAATTAGCATTACTTATAGCTATATTAAACATTCCATTTGTTGGGTTAGGATAAATGTTTATACCATTTCCAAAAGAATATGTTTGAATACCTATACATTGGTCAACTGTTAAGTTGGTAGTAACTGTGCTATCACATCCACTCATTGCTGCGCCCGGCAATACATCAGTATAAACTCCTGTTGAATCATACGTACTTGTACCAACTATAATGCTGTTTCCAATACAGATTGTTAATGTCTGACTGCCTGTAACTGCATTGCTAACTGTTAAGTTAGTTGTTACTGTACTATCGCACACTCATTGAAGCGCCTGTTAATACATCAGTATAAGTGCCTGATGTAGTATAGGTGTTACCATTAATCATTACACTGCCACCTGCACATACTGTTCGTGATTGACTACCTGTTATAGCATTCATCACTGTTAAGTTTGTTGTTACAGTGCTATCGCATCCACTCATTGAAGCACCAGTTAATACATCAGTATAAGTTCCTGATGTGGTATATGTGTTACCATTAATCATTACACTGCCACCTGCACATACTATTGGCGATTGACTGCCTGTTATAGCATTCATCACTGTTAAGTTTGTTGTTACTGTACTGTCGCAACCAAAGATTGAAGCACTCAATAATACATCAGTATAAGTTCCTGATGTTGTGTACATAGAGAAACCAACCATAAACATATCACCTGCACATACTGTGGGCGATTGAGTTTTAGTAATAGGATTTCTAACCGTTAAATGAGTTGTAGCCGTACTGTCGCAACCATTTGCTCCTGTAAATATATCAGTATAAGTTCCTGTTGTAGTATAGGTGGATGACCCAACAGTAACCGAACCGCCTGCGCAAACTATATAAGTATTGCTTGAACTTGACTGTGGTTTAACCACTACGTTAACCGAAGCCGTATTACTGCATCCGTTATTATCTGTGCCTGTTACCGTATAATTAGTTGTTGAGTTGATAACAAAGGCAGTATTATCCAAAGCACTATTGTTCCAAGTATAAGTACTAGCACCGCCGCCGTTAAGGGTTTCCATACTCCCTGCACAAATAGGATTGGTGGAAGCATTAGCAATTACTGTCGGTGCATTATTAACTGTAATTGACGAAGATGCAGTGTTTACACATCCATAAGTATCTGTATAAGTATAAGTAACTGTTTGCGTGCCCGAACTTGGGTCGAAAGAAGTGCCGCTTACACCTGTGCCACTATAAACACCACCTGCGGGCAACCCGCCGGTTAAATTAAGTATCGCTCCATTACTGCATTGTGCCGAATAAGTAGGGATGGTTGCTGAGTTGGGAGGACAAACTATATTGACTGTATAACTCTGACTTCCCGAACATCCACTGGCATCGGTTATTGTAATGGTAAATGAATAAGAACCTGTTGCAGTTGGCGTGCCTGATAACACTCCTGCACTTGAAAGAGTTAACCCTGTTGGCAATGCTCCTGAAGTAACATCATAAGTTGCAGCACCCAACGCACCTGTGTTTGTTATGGTTTGATTATAGGCAACACCAGCAGTCTGGTCGCTTATTGACGAAGGAAAAAGCGTAAGAGTAGGACAAATATAAGAAGATGTATAAACCACGTTATCAATACCAATATATTCGGAATTTGCACCCGAAAAGCCGCCATTGGTTACAAAATAACGGAATGCGAATCGTCCTGAAGTAGGGGCAGATAAGCCACTTATTGTAATAGTGTAAAGTGTCCAGGAGGTAGGATACACGCCTAATGTAAGCGTAGGATTAATATCTAAAAGAAGTGTGGTAAAAACGCCAACGCTTACTGCACTATAACCAACGACATCACTTGAACCATAAGTACTCATCCTCACTTGCAACCTATCAGCATAAGCATCCGGATTAGCCTTACGGGTGTAAAAAGCAATTACATCTCCGTTTCTTATAGTAATATTGGGCGTAATAAGCCAATTACTAATAAATCCAGTGTTTCCGGTATTATCATAATTAGCACCAATGTATGAATTTGCTGCACCATTATACGAATCAAATGGTCCGCCGCCTGCCACACTTGTTCCTTGAAACCAACTAGTGGTGCCGGTAGGATAACTATAGTTCTGCAACGACCATCCATTGCCTGTTAAAAGGGTAATGTTGTCGAAGTTTTCGGTAAATGATTGTGCATTGATATTGATTGACAGAATAATTACAATAGCAGTAATCAGAATTGTTTTGAGAGTAGTTTTTGTTTTCATTTTTAGTAGTTTAAGGTTAATGTTTAATTTTATTGTGTTTGTTCGTAAAAAATTAGTTGATTAAGCTTATTGCAGCACCACCCTATGCACTGTTGCGTATTCGCCGCTTTCAAACTTAATAAAATACACTCCTTTTTTAAATCCTTTTGTAGATATTTCTCTTGAAAACACACCATAAACGCTTGTATCCTCACTGCTATATACTTGCTTGCCGGCTACGTTATACATTTTTATTACTAACTTTTCGAACTTACAATCGCTTATCGAAAGTTTAATATTTCTTTTTGATGGATTAGGGAAAATTGAAATATTATCAACCATTGCTTGCTCAATGTTGTCAGCGTTTACGGTTGTTCGTGTCCACGTATAAGTTACTCCACTGGTAGGTGTTACTGTTTGAGATAGCACACAATTATCAGTATTTACAAGCCCTGTGGCTGATGGCAACCAAGTGGTGGTAACCTTGCGAATATTAAAATCGGTAATTGCACTGCCTCTCAAACCTACTTCTGCTGTGGGATAAAAGGGAAACGAATCTACTGCCATTGTACCATATACTATCTGTATTTTATTTAATGTTTTATACAATTGTATTTGAAAGTTAAGCGACACGTTTACTCCCGGAACGTTACTTCCTGCTGCGTTTCTCCACATATTATAATTACTCCATTCTATTATCATCACCTCGTTTAAGCCACTACCTTGCACTTGCCACGACAGTACTGCACCTGGTTGCCCTATCAAATCTTGATTTAAAGCCGCTATTACATTGTTAGTATTACCTGTGCTTATTACATTGCTGGATTGAATGGGGTTGGAAGCTCCCAATTGAATATAGCCGTTGGGATTTACAGAAAAAGTAGTATAGAGATTTCCATTATAATTAAACACAAAACCCGTGGGAAAAGCAATGTTGTTAAACGCGTTATCATCATTGGTAATGTTGCCAAGCACGTTGCCGCCAACAAGCGGTGTCATAGAGCCATTGGACTGAGAAAAAGTATAATAGTTGGATACCAATTGGGCTTTAACAACAATTACAAACAGTGTTAAAACGATGCTTAATTTAATTTTCAGAACGTAATTTTTTTTCATTAATTGCAATTACCTGATGAGCTTATTTAATTATTTTCAAAAGTAATAATTTTTATTGCTGATAAATTTAATAGTGATTAATTTGTTGGTGCCTTTCCTACCCCACCCCTTTATCCTTTCTCCTTGAAAAAAGAAGAGGAGGTAGCTGGTGAGAAGCCAAATAGTTAGTACGTCAGGCATCGTCACTCCTCTCCTTTTTTCAAGGAGAGGGGCTGGGGGAGAGGTCTAAACAATAAAAATTTTATTCCCCTAAAACGTAATCTTAACAATATAAGTAACCGGATTTACGATACTTTGATTTTCGAGAGAAAAAAATGTATTGGTTAAATCGCCATATTTAGAAGGTACTTTTTGTGTTCCTCTTGTTGCTTTCACTTTTACTCCAACAGCAGTTGGCAAATCGCCCGACTCAAAAGCCAAGTAAGCAAACAAATCGGCATTGATGGAAGTGTTTTTTACATAAATGCTCATACTATCAGTATATAAGCGGTTTTCAATTACTATTTGTTTACCTGCATCTATGCTTCCGCTAAAAAGTATGGTGGTTTGATGATGGTGAGCAAACAAATCAGAAAATTTAAAAAACGTTTTACAAGTTGCCACATCACCCGGAAAAGTAGCAGCCACAACGTGTACCGCTTCTGTAAGTGCCAATCCGAGCACAACAAAGTTATCATTTCGTAACGCCCGATTATCGCCTACTGTTGTCATTTGTACCGTTTGAATTGCTTTATCACTTACCCAAGGAGCGTAAAATGCCTCCAGTTCGGTAGTTAGGTCTATACCCAATGCAATGTGGTTTATATCAGCTGCTTCGTGCACGCGGTGCGTTAATGTTTCCATTTCACCTTGTGTTGCATTGGTGTATTCGGTACGTTTATGCGGATAAAATTCGAGCATACGCGGGTCGTCCACTCCTCCAAGTTTTCTCGCTATTTCATCATAGTGACTACTCATATATGTTTTAAACGTTTTTACATCGGTATTCACAATTTGTGTTTTTCCCAATTGAGTATTTAAGTTGGTATCCACCAATCCTAAATCAACACCTAACGCATTAGTAGCATCGGTAACGGTTGTAATAATACCATCAAACCGCGCAGCTATATTACCAGCAACAAGTTTAATAATAGTTTTTTGTCCGAAATGAAATAACCGTTCTGGAGTAATTTTCTCATCGTCAAAAAGATTTCCAAATAATTTTTCTTCGCTAATCATATTGTTTTTTTTTAGTGTTTATGAAATAAATTCAGGTACAGAAGTAGTCAATTATATTAACGTGTAATTAAATAGTTTCAATACATTCACCATATTGGTTGTATAAGTTTATTTGAGAAATGTGTTTGGCTCACTTATTAGAGTATATCTTTTAAAACACAATGCACCCCTGGTTGAATAGTTGATAAAAATAAAGAACCATTATTTGAATATATTGAAAAACAAGGGTGTTCACAAGTATTTGAAAATAGAGGGTAAAAAAAATGATAAAACATCAAAAAGAAGTTCTTTTGTGTATGCTAAAATTTTACAGCTATTCAAATAGATTTATTTTTTATATCGAAAAAACGGACGGATATCCATTTTATTTTATTATGAAGTAAATAAAAAATGGCGACCTATAAATTGAATTTATTTTAGGCATTGTAAAAATTGGCAGGTATTAAAAAAAACTTCATTTGCCTATCGGAGAAATCGACAGGTATCAACATAAATTCAAAACATATACCGGAGAAATCTCCTAGTGGCAAAAAACATTTCAGACATAAGCAGGAGAAATCTCCGGGTGGCAAAAAACTTTTCAGGCATAAGCAGGAGAAATCTCCGGGTGGCAAAAAACTTTTCAAACATAAGCAGGAGAAATCTCCGGGTGGCAAAATAAATTTATTTTATGAGTAGGAAAAATAAATGTACTATGCC
>CAILDT010000328.1 GCA_903833025.1 uncultured Bacteroidota bacterium
CAGCAAGCATATAGGAAGAACTGATAAGTAAACATATCAACGCGAAGGAATATAAAATATTCAAACGTATTTTGTTTTGTATAAATAGTTTTTCATCATCTTGTATAGTACTGTAAATAGGTTTTATGATACCCATAAAAGCCAATCCCAATGCCAGTATCATCACCACTATAAATCGTGAATTTAAAACAGGAGATGAAGCAAAATCAAAAGCAAACATTTTTTTTAGCATCATTACTGAAGTTGAAATGCTATTGTTGCGGAAAAACACCCAACCAATACAAGTGATAAAGAAAGTATAAATAATGGAACTATTTTTTTGTAAATATTTATTCAGAAATAATTTTTCAATCATTAAAAAGAAACCGTGGTAAGCACCCCAGAGAATAAAATTCCACCCTGCACCGTGCCAGAAACCCGAAATGATAAATACAAACCAAAGATTAAAATAAGTTCGTAAACCGCCTTTTTTATTACCACCCAGCGGTATGTATAAATAATTTCGCATCCAATTGCCAAGGGAAATATGCCAGCGTTTCCAAAATTCAGTAATGCTTTTGGAGATGTAAGGGAAATTAAAATTTTCAGGAATCCGGAAACCAATCATTTCACCCAAGCCAATTGCCATATCGCTATATCCCGAAAAATCGAAATAAAGTTGCATTGTATAGCCCACAGCAGCAGCCCAAGCAAGCGTACTGTTAATACTTGCTGGTGATAGATTATAAATTTCAGTTACTGTTTCACCAAGTATATTTGCTATCAATACTTTTTTCGAAAGTCCAAAAATAAAGCGCATAAAGCCCGCTAACCTCAGTTGAGCAGTTGTTGTGCGGTCTGCTTCTATTTGATAACCTATTTTATTATACGGAATAATTGGTCCGGCAATTAATTTTGGAAACATAATAATATACGTCAGGTAATTTTTAAAACTACTCAGCGATTTATATTCACCGCGATATACGTCAATTACATAAGTTAATGATTCAAACGTAAAAAATGAAATACCTATTGGCAAAATAATTTCAGGAATTTTTATTGGAGAAAAATGTATAAATCCTGATAAGGCATTTATATTATTAATAAAAAAATTAAAATACTTAAAACTGAATAACAAGCCGAGATTAATGCACAACGAAATAATAAGGAATGTTTTTTTTCTCCGTTGCGAATCACTTTTTTCAATTTGTTTTACGAGTATATAATCTATAGCAGTAGTAATTAAAATTGAGAAAATAAAAACAGGACCACCCCACGAATAAAAAATGATGCTGCCAACGAGCAGTATATAATTTCGGTGTTTTACGGGCGTTACATAATAAACCAATAAAAACAGAGGGAGAAAATAAAAAAGAAAAGTGATACTGCTAAAAAGCATACGGTTTGTTTATTTCTGCCAAAAATACGAAAGATAATTTAGTGGTTTGTTTACATCCATTATTTTGCTTACTGAATTGGTTTTAATTTCTAAATTTGCAACTCATTTATAATTCATAATCTATAATTCAATTTATTTTAAAACTATGGGACGCGTATTCGAAAAAAGAAAATATAAAATGTTTGCTCGCTATGATAAAATGGCGAAAGGCTTTACCCGCGCCGGTAAAGAAATAGCAATAGCAGTAAAACTTGGTGGTGCCGAGCCGCAAGGCAATGCCCGTTTGCGTGTTGCTATTCAAAATGCAAAAGGTTTGAATATGCCAAAGGACCGCATTGATGCTGCCATCAAACGTGCTTCTTCAAAAGACGAAACTAATTTGGAAGAAGTAGTGTACGAAGGAAAAGCAGTTTTTGGTATCGGTATTTTAATTGAATGTGCTACCGATAATCCAACGCGTACTGTTGCCAATGTGCGAATGAATTTTAACCGTACAGGCGGAGAGTTAGGTAAAACGGGCTCTTTGGATTACCTCTTCGAACGTAAAGGAGTGTTTAGAGTAAAAAACGAAAATATTAATTTGGAAGAATTAGAATTCGAATTGATTGATTTCGGTGCCGATGAAATAGAAAGTGATGAAGAGGAAATAGTTATTTATACTGCCTTCACCGATTTTGGTAAAATGCAAAAAGCATTAGAGGCAAAAAAATTAAACATCATCAGTTCCGAATTGGAGCGTATTCCCACTTCTACATTAGAATTAACCGAAAAACAAGTGGAGGAAGTTATGATTTTAGTAAGTAAATTGGAGGAAGATGATGACGTGCAAACGGTTTATCACAATATGAAATAAAAGAAATAGATTGATTTCGTCATTGCGAGAGTTTTTCGCTCGAAGCAATCTCAATATTTCAACTTTCCAAATGATAAAGCGTTAATCCCGCAATAGGAGTTTCAATAATGGTATCAATGTTAACGCCTTTGTTAGCAGCCACAGCCCGCAAAATATTACTGTAATAAAAAGCAACAGAACCAACACAACTTAGTTTTACTTGGTTGTGTTGTTTGTATTTACAAATGTGTTTGTCAAAAAACTGATTGAAACATTCGGCAACTAAATCAATAATATATTGTTCTTTTAAATTCTGATAAATAAATTTACTAAACGAAGCGAGGAATCTGTTGGGATTAGGCTGTTTATACACAGCATTTAATATTTCATCCTTGCCTAATTTAAATCTTTCAAAAAATCGTTCCGATAAATCTTTGGGTAATTCCTTATTCAAATACGCTTTAATAAATGTTTTCCCAATATGCGCACCACTACCTTCATCTCCCAAAACATATCCTAAAGACGCAATGTTTTCTACAATATTATTTCCATCATAATAACAAGTGTTCGCGCCAGTGCCAAGTATGGCGGCTATGCCAGCAGTATGTCCGCACGTTGCACGGGCAGCACCAAGTAAATCAGTATTTATTTCAATAATTGATTTTGGAAATTCATCACTAAAAGCAGAAGACACAATTTGTTTTTTAGAAACAGCACCACAGCCAGCACCATAAAAATAAATAGTAAGTGTTGATTGATTATTGATTATTGGAAATTCGAGAAGTAATTCTTTTTTAATTATTGAAGATAAATCTTCACTCGTTCCAAAGTAAGGATTAAAGCCTTGTGTGGCGCATTGATGAATTTGTTTACTATCATCAATCAAACGCCAATCTGTTTTGGTAGAACCACCATCCGCAATTAATATCATTGGAAATAATTAGTATGCGAAATAAAAGAATTAATTATTCTGTGAAAATAAAAAATGATTTGGGCTAACAAGGTTTTCGCGAACAGCAAATAAAACCAACCCTGCTGTATTATTTACGCCCAACTTACTCATTATGTTTTTCCGGTGAGTAATAACGGTATGCGTACTTAAAAATAATTTATCAGCAACCTCTTTATTCGAAAGCCCTTCGGCAACCAATGTAATAATCTCCACTTCTCTTTCGCTTATATTTAAGCCTTCGCACGAGTACTCATCCACACCATTTGTTTCTTTATCTAAAATAGAAGTAACAATTTTACCACACATAAATTTCTCTCCTTTCGCTGTTTTATAAATCGCTTCTACTATTTCGTCCTCATCACAATCTTTTAATAAATGACTGGTAACACCGATAGATAATGCCTTAGAAATAGTTTCATTATTATTTATTTCCGTTATCGCAAGTAATTTCGCATTAGGGTATTTTTTTACAATCAGTTGTAACCCTTCAATACTAAAGTTTGCGGAGGTATAATCAATAATAATTAAATCAGCTTTATAAAATTTCCATTGATTAATTAAATCAGCCGTACTTATTGCTTCGTTTAATAGCACAAAATCGTTGTTTTCATTCAGCAAAACAGCCAATCCTTTTCTACTTAAAAAATGACTGTCTGCAATCGTAATTTTAATCTTTTCCACTTTTCTTCTATTTAGAATTATTTTAAATAATTGTCAAAAGTACATTTTTATTTATTTCAAC
>CAILDT010000329.1 GCA_903833025.1 uncultured Bacteroidota bacterium
CCCTATTAATAAATATGATTTAGTAATAAGTGATTTTGAACCTGTTTCGAGTTGGGCTTGCAGCAAAATACATAAACCTTGTATTGGGTTAAGTAATCAGGTGGCAAGTTTATCTCCTCTTGCGCCTAAGCCCAAACATATTGATTTACTTGGTAAATTGGTATTGGAAAACTATGCACCTACATCACCTAATTATGGTTTTCATTTTATTAACTATTCAAAAAACATTTATACTCCTGTTATCCGAACACAGGTGAGAGAGGCAAAAGTAAAGGATAAAGGGCATTATACGGTTTATCTCCCTTCGTTTGATGACGAACGGATTATTAAAAGATTAAAAAAGTTTAAAGATATTGAGTGGCAGGTTTTTTCAAAACACAATAAAAAAATCGAACAACATAAAAATGTTTTTATTCAACCGATAAATAATGATTTGTTTTTAAAAAGTATGGCAACATCCTCTGGAGTACTTTGTAACGCAGGGTTTGGAACTACGTCGGAAGCATTATTTCTGGAAAAGAAATTATTAGTTATCCCAATGAAAACACAATATGAACAACATTGCAACGCAACTGTTTTAAAATCTATGGGCGTGCCTGTGATGAAAAACTTAAAGAAAAAACACGAACATAAAATTGAAAAGTGGCTGGATGATGATAGGTTTGTAAAGGTTAATTACCTGGATATTACAAAAGAAATTGTAGAAACTATTATTGATGAAAATGTTTCTCGAAAGATAATTTCTTCTGTTGCCTAAAACTAATCCCTCTATTTTATTATGGAAGACAATAAGTTTGACAAATCTCTTTTTGGTGAAGACTTTAAATGGGGTGTTTCCACTTCTGCTTTTCAAGTAGAAGGAGCACACAATGAGGCAGGGAAAGGGTTTTCTGTATGGGATAAGTTCAGTGAACAGAAAGGTAAAATAAGCAACGGACATCACGCACAAACAAGTTGTGATTTTTATAATAAGTACGAAGAGGATATTAAATTAATACGTTCACTTAACATTTCTAATTTCCGTTTTTCTATTTCGTGGTCGCGGATTATTCCCGAAGGTATTGGAGAGATAAATCAAAAAGGAATTGATTATTATAATAGAGTTATTGATTGTTGTATAGAAAACAAGATTGAACCGTGGGTTACACTTTATCATTGGGATTTGCCTTATGAATTAGAATTAAAAGGTGGCTGGACAAACAGGAAAATTGTAGGTTGGTTTTCAGACTATGTTACCCTTTGTGCAAAACATTTTGGAGACCGAGTAAAACATTGGATGGTGCTGAACGAACCTATGGTATATACTGGTGCAGGTTATTTCCTTGGCGTTCACGCCCCGGGTAAAAAGGGGTTGAATAATTTTCTTCCTGCATTGCATCATTCTGTTTTATGTCAGGCACAAGGCATTAGGATTTTGAAGTCGGAGATAAAAGATGCAGAAGTGGGCACTACCATTTCTTGTTCGCATATTGATGCATACGATGATAAATTACATAACCTTCTGGCAGCCGAAAGAATAGATATTCTTTTAAACAGATTATTCCTCGAACCATTGTTAGGTTTAGGCTATCCTGTAATACATAAAAGTCTTTCCGATAAATTATATAAATATGTTTTACCGGGCGACGACAAATTGATGAAAGCTGATTTTGACTTTCTCGGAGTTCAAAATTATACAAGAGAAGTAGTAAAACACTCCTGGTACACTCCTTACTTAAAGGCAAGATTAATAGGAGTTAATAA
>CAILDT010000330.1 GCA_903833025.1 uncultured Bacteroidota bacterium
ACACCCCCTGACCCCCGCTTGGCGGACGCATTCTAATGGGGGTCAGGGGGCAGAGCCCCTTACGGGGGTGAGGGGGCAGAGCCCCCGTACTTCAGCAGCACCGCTTTCGGTATCAAGGTATCTCTCAAGCCTTCTAATTTTTTATAGCATTTATTGATCGTCACTTCACTAATTTCGCTCACGAGATTCACATTCTTTTTACTAATATTCAGTTTACATTGATGCGCCACGAAGAAGACAATGCCGGCGGCAATCGAGTGCGGCGTGTTTTCCGGTATCAGGTTACTCGCTTGGATCCGCGTCGCAATAAATTTACACAACTTCGTGAGCTCACCATTAATATTCAAACGGCTGCAATAGCGTTCGATAAAGGAGAGCGGCGTCGTATTACACAGTAAGGTTTTCTCATTGTTATTCATCTCGTGTTCGATTTCGTTAATTATCGAACTCGCATTCTTGCAACCGCGGGTCGCACTCGTATTATCCAGATGAAAGATGGTCGCAATTTCTTTCGCCGTCCGCGGACAATTGTTGTTGCGCGCCGCAATATAAATCGTCGCCGCAATAATACCGTCGCGATTATCCCCCCGAAAGGTTTTCACCTCACTGATCTTCGTATGATACCGCATCGCATCGTCAATAATCATCTTACTAATACCCGCTTGGTTGGCCAAGACAATAATCCGCTGGAATTCTTCATAACGCGCTTTCTCTTCATACGGCATCCCTTGCCATTCGGTATAGCGGCGGATTTTACGCATTTCATAGCTGGATTTAGGCGGGCAGATGACTTTACAACCGAAAGAGGACTCTTTCAAAAGCGGGTTGATGGGCATGCCGCAACGCGTGGGGTCACCGGACTGGTTATCGTCGGCGCCGTAATAACGCCATTCGGCGCCTTGATCTAACATGTCGGTATAAATGACGCCACAAGCGCGATTCGTGCAACAGAAGAACCCTTCGTCGGTAATGGCGAGCGTGGATTGACAGCATTCACAGAGCTCTCTTTCACCACTAGAACGAAAGACACATTCGATCTTACTTTTTCCATCGCTTACGAGGTCTTCGGCGATTGCTTCAGAAGCAGCAGAAGTCTCTTTATCAAAATTCGCCCATAAAGCTTTTTTATCGGTTTTATCTGGCTGTTTTATTTTTTTTGTTTTATTGCCGTGTACTGTGGTCGGAATATGTACTGTCGGAATATGTACTGTTGTCGGAATATGTACTGTGGTCGGAATATGTACGGTTGAAGTCATTTTTTCTAAATATCATTTTAGTTTTTAATAAAAATGATATTCAATTTTATATTCTATTATAATAACAATGGGTAACGCTGCCTCTGCATCAAAAACGAACAATTCTGGCTTAGCAAATGAAATAGATCGAATTGCGAGTAAATATATCTTAACGCAAAATTATAATGATATGAATAAATTATCTGAAAAAGGGCATTGTGATAAATTAGTAATTCTCACGGCCAAGATTATTAAACAACAATTAACGCCTTTAGAGCAGAAAGAAGTCGTGAATCGAATTAATCCAAAGGATAAAGGTATGGATAAAGGTATGGATAAAGGTATGGATAAAGGTATGGAAAAGGAAAAGGGAAAAAAAATAGAAATAGATGAAGACATTGAAGAAGAAGAGGAAGAAAATGAAAAAAATAATAATAAGAATAAAAATAAACAAGAAGGTGGCGATGATGATGATGATGATAATGATGATGATGCTGAAAAAAATAAGATAGAAGACTGTGTAAAAATCGCGAAATATTATGTTAAAATTGCGCATTTGTATGCAGCTATTATGAAAACAGTAAATCCGGTGATTATTTCTACAGATGAAGCTGGTAATAAAAAGAAATATGATTTAACTA
>CAILDT010000331.1 GCA_903833025.1 uncultured Bacteroidota bacterium
GTTTTGTGATTTTAGGTTTATATTGATTAGGGCTGGTGTTACGTAGTTAGGTGTAGGATCTATAAAAAAATCGCATAACTGGCATCACCAGACAAACCTAAAATCACAAAACTAACGAGTTAGCATTAGGGTTTATAGCTTCTATCACCACACAACAACTATTAGGGTTGGGGTTTGTTAGGTTTAGTATCTATAAAAAAATGGTATAACTAGTCATCACCACACAAACCTAAAGTCACCACATTAACGAGGAGGCTGGGCGAGGACCGCGCAGCGGTCCGAGCTTCTCTAATGTTCCTCTTTAGTCAATAGTATATATATAATATTCTTAGGTTTACACGCTGCGGAAAATTTAGGCAATAATTTATTTTAATTTTTTTTCCCCCTATTCTTGTAAGTGTTTTCACCGATTCCCCATTCTTGCTACTATTTTTGGTGGTTTCCCCATTCTTGCGAATGCACACCAAAAATTCCCCATTCTTGCGAATTTCTCACGATTACCAGGTGAAATGAAAAGCTGGACTAATCCCCCATGGCTATTAGAAAAAAAGTATAATGTTTTTGTTGAGTAGATGGAAATTAAATTTGACGAAGTACATACGTAATATTTCAATGTGTTTATAAAGTAAAAAGGTAAGAATTGAGTTAAAATAATGGTTTTAGTGGATATCGTTTTTTTGCTAAAAAGTAAATAATCATTTAATTAATTGATAAAAATTGTTTATTTAAACTTTCAATTCATTGTAAATTTACTTTTCAACACATTTTTTTTATCCAGCGAATGACTGTATTATTTTTTAATGATGATTGTTGACCATTATGCGCATTATTTTTTATTTGAAAATGAAACAATATACGTTTAACGTGTTTTTCCTGATGTAAAAAAATAATATGTTGTTAAGATGACAACCGTGTGACCCCCCCTTTGTTAGGTGTTATTTTATTGGTTGGATACGGGGATCATAAAAATACATTAAAATAATGCATCAATAATTTTTTGAAACGATGCAAAAATAGATTCCGTAAAAATCGACAACACCGGACACCAACATGGTGTACGGCCAGATTCATCATCGTGAGGAAATCCACCGTTTTCATAAGAAGATTCGACAATACGTTCCACTACAAACATAAACACATACCATAGTACCACCTGGTTAGAAAAAAAGGGTGAGGTTTTGAATGGATTAAAGGGGAGGAAAAAAAGGTTGTAAAGTTTACATTCAGTTGATGACTATGTAAGATAAGAGTTGTCTGTTAGTGTACCTGTACAAAAACGACCTGCGTGCGTGCGTGCGTCGTTCGAGGGCCAAAGAACAGCCAATAGAGGAGAAAAAGAGAGAGAGAAAGGAATAAAGATGTGGGTTATTAAAGATATGAAGTCAATAAAAACATAGCGTTACTTACCACAATCTTATCAGACAAAAGATGAGCAGTTTCATAATCTGCAAGATGTCTATCTAACGAATTTTGTCTTGGTAATAAAGAAGTGATATCATTTTCATTATTATGTATGGATATAGATGGAACGATTGTATGAATTGAAGTGGAATTTGTAAGGGAGTTAATAATAGTAGGTTTGACTCGCATATCGACCCCACTGCTATCCTCGCCACCATTGTTCGATCTGTTCTCAATGTCACCACCACCGTTGTCATTGATTGGATTCAATGTCATACTATTGTTGCTGATACTATTATCAACAACGAGAGCAATGCTATCATTGCATGAAATATTTGGTAGTGAAATAGTACTCGTTTGAAACATTCGATCCAGAGTTTTTTTACTGTCGATTGACCGTCTAATTTCGAGTGATCGTCTAATGTCGACAGTAATTGGCAACGGAAGTGATGGTAGTGGCTGATGTACGAAAGTAGAATTTTCTCTCTCCGCTACTGCATTGCTCTCTGCTAATGTATGACCATTAGTAGTCACAGATATATTGTTTTTTGATTCTTCCTCCAAAATTCTCAAAACAGCTTGTGTGCTTCGATTGGTAATAGTATTCAGATAACGGAAAGCAAAACCCATTAATGCATATGCAAACACCCCAGTTACACCTGATAACGGAAATGAATTATTTAAAAGAAGAGTAGAAGAGAGTTTCATGTACACACTCAATAGTGCATAAATAATTGATGACGTGAACATCGCACCAACCATGGCACTTATACGTCTTTCTTCTTGTAAATCTCCCCAGAATCGAAACTGTTAGAAAAAGGGAGAGAGAGAGAGAGTGGTGAGGTATTACAGGGGTTGTTTGAGGGTACTCTAGGATGTGTGAGATGGAAAATGTGATTATGGGATAGCGGTAAGAACAGGGTGGTCACCTGCTTTCCCCAAAAGTACCATATCATCGATTGTAAACCAGCTGTCCATTGAAAAGCATCGATGATCAAAATACCTTCACGATAAGGAGGAAACGTGATTTGAACACAATAAAGTGTACCAAACAGCATAACCGAAATAAACAAACGAAGCCAAATATAACCTCTTCTTTTCATTTGAAGGAAAAATGATTCCCAGTGCTTACAAAACCACCAATGGTCTATCAGCTGCAATGATGTACCAAACAATCGGGCTCCGACTAAAATGACTGACACATCGCCCATTGATGCTTCATATATCAAACGTCCGATATTGAATAATATACTTACGACTAACATACCTAAGCGTACTTCTTTAAAAAAAAAATGGGGGCTGATTGGGGTGACGTTCCAATGAACCTTTCCATACACACTGGCAAGACATCCAACGTGACAAAATGCCATCAGGCATTTGGATGCCTACATAGATGGTAAGTAATAGGTTTAATGCCAACCCCACATAGGACGTTTTCGTCACGCAGGCGTATGTAAAACTTAGTGGCATTTATTTCAACAACAACAACCAAGGAAAAATAGAGAAAGAGATATCACATACGAACATGACAATCTGATCTGACGCTTGTTTCATTTCATTTGTTGTTGTCTTTGTTTGGAGACACCTCAGAAATAGCGGAATATTGAAATTGTAAATCAAAAGCTGGACTGGTCCCACATGGGTTTGTGGTCGGAAAGAAAAGGAAGGAAA
>CAILDT010000332.1 GCA_903833025.1 uncultured Bacteroidota bacterium
ATATCAATGTCTTTACTGTACTATTAGTACAGAACGCCGGGCCGTAAGTAGAGTTCTTCTACCAGCTCTTAAATTCTAATTTTAGGAGATATTATGTTTAAATCAAAATTTTATGAACGTTTTCCGCGAAGTGTGGCTAAAGTCATTTCTTGGCGCGTGTTAGTTACTATAACAAACTTTTTTGGCGGATGGCTGGCCAGTGGCAATCCTTGGGTCGGATTAGGTGTAGTAAGTTTTGCCTTGGTGGTCAATAGTATACTTTATTTCTTCCACGAAAGAGTGTGGAATAGATCAGACTGGGGGAAAGAAGTTGTTGATACCGATGTTGTTACAACTTAATGTCATATCTTTATTATAATAAAGGGGTTTACTATTGCAACGGTAAACCTTTTTTTAACAAACTAGAAGCCATACTAGAAGCAAATATTTCTGGAAAACATGTAGAGTGGGATTATCATGATGCTATTTTTAAACAGGCTAAATGGGATTATAACCCTCCTATCGAACTTAAAGAATTATATCGTCAACGGGCACTACAACTTAGAGAAGCCTATGACCATGTTGTGTTATTTTACAGTGGTGGGGTGGACAGTTGGAATATACTTAAAACATTCATCGATAACGATATACGATTAGACGAAATATACATGTTTGGTGCGTTTGAAGCTGAAGAAAAAATGTATGACCAATGGGGATGGGATCGTAGCCCTGGCTACTATACCAGAGAAATACAACAATCATTACCATTGGTTAAAAAACTAGCAGCCGAAAAAAAAATAAAGGTTAATGTATATGATTGGACCAAGAGCATACTTGAAGCGGCCAATGATCCAGACTGGTTTTGGACTGCTGGAGTTAGATTTGATCCTACTTGCATGGTACGATCAAAATTCCATAAAATATTTCGCGAGCATAACGAAATGTTACATCGAGGCAAACGAGTAGGATTTGTATACGGCGTAGACAAACCCAGACTGCTAAGAGATGATACAAACATTTATTTTGCATTTCTTGATGTTATTATGACCACTGGCACATTACCTACCAATGACATTTTGAACGAGTACTGGGAAAACGATGAGTATTTTTATTGGACTCCAAACATGCCCGAGTTGTCAATTAAACAAAGTCATGTGGTTGTCAACTGGTTAAAAACCAACAATAAAATTAATTTAATCAAGCATATGAATAATATCAGTGCTTTTCATGACGAAAATTATTATCACGAAGTTAATGCTAGTGTATACCCAGATTGGAATCCTACTACATGGCAAATTAAAAAACCCACCCGAGCAGTATGGAATGAGCTGAGTCGGTGGTTTATCGAAGGTGAATTTGAAGCCAAAATTAAATGGGAAAATAGCCTTTGGGAACTCGAACGAGTGTGTGGAAAGCAGTGGTTTAATAATAACACTGTAAAAGACGGGCTACGTGGGAATCTTAGCCCATTATATAAAATAACCACATATTAAATAGTGTTGCAAAAATACAACACTATACAACTTGACACAAAAAAACAATTCTACTATAATACATACATAAACAAAATTTTCAACCGTACTTTAAGGAACACAGCCCATGTCA
>CAILDT010000333.1 GCA_903833025.1 uncultured Bacteroidota bacterium
CAATAAAAAATAGAGTTGAACGGAGGATAGATACGAAAGAATTAATTTCGAGACGGAACTCTTTCGCTTCAAAACAACCAAAAGTTGTGTTCGACAGCATAATTATTGAAGGATTAAACGACACGGAAGCAAATTACGCAAGACGAATATTACGTAATAAAAATAAAAAAGTAAGTATGCAAAATATTAAGGAGGGTTATTTCCGCCTTTCGGCTGATAGTAAAATAAAATACATTTATCCGATTGCAAAATATAATTCAAAAACTGGTTTCTACGATTTATATCTGCGAATCAAAAAAGAAAAACATCTCATTATTGATTTTGGAGGTGTGTTTTCAACGCGCCCTGTAAGTGAAGGATACCTTGGTATAAAATATAATTATCTTGGAAAATTTGCCACTTCTATAATGGCAAACGGTTACATCGGAAAACTTTATAATGCTGCGCAACTAAAAGCGCGTTTCGACTTTCCTTTTAAAACTCCTATATATGTTGAACCTACTATTGCTTGGAATAAATTCGATTATTATAAGAGCAGCAGTCAGTTTTTGCAAGATGTAAAACCAGAATACTTATTACAAAATGAAGAATTTGGAAATTTAAACATCGGTTTTCCTACTGGTAAAAAAGGAAGAATTGTAGGTGGTGCAGGTGGTGGGCAAATTACTGATAAGTATTATCAAACAACCATATTCACCCCTAAAGACACTGCTGACAGAAACGATTTTGATTTTTATACTGCACAGGCATATTACGAAATAAACACTTTAAACAGAAAACAATATGCAAATCAGGGAGAGTATTTGAATTTTAAAATTCGTTATGTTAGTGGCGTAGAAAGGAATGAATCTGGCTCCACTTCTACTGACCCGATTGAAGATTATCATAATCATCACGAGTATTATGTAGTGAAATTACAAGGCGAAAAATATTTCAATAGAAGAGGAACTCTCAAAGTAGGACTTTTTGGCGAGGGGCTTTATTCCACACAAACATTATTTCGAAATTACATTTCCTCTGTTTTATCAGCCCCCGCATTTCAACCAACAATGGATAGTAAAACTCTTTTTTTAGAAAACTATCGTGCCAACGAGTACTTTGCAGGCGGATTAAAGTTTGTTGTTAATATCAGAAAAAATATAGAAGTCCGTGCCGAAGGATATATCTATCAGCCTTACCAAGCGTATATTCGCACCGCGACCAATCAAACTGATTATACATTACCTTTTGCTTTACAACATTATATTGCCTCCGCTGCTGTGGTTTGGAATACTCCTATTGGGCCGATGAGTTTAGGAGTAAATTATTACGATCAGATAGTAAATCCGTTTTCTATTGATTTTCATTTTGGTTATATCATTTTTAATAAACGTGCTTTAGAATAAAACCATAATAATTTTATATCTTCGGGCTTTAACATTTAACATTATTTACCCATTAGTTTTTAATTTTGAAGAAACAAAACACTTTTATTAATTTCCTATCCAAACCTTCTTTTATTTTTTGGGTGTATCTTTTAGTTGCTGCAGGTGCCGCTATTCATTTAGAAATGTTTGATGTTTTTTCGGAATATAAACCTGGGTCATATAATTTTATTTTAAACAGTTCAATGAATAATTATGCTATTTATCAGGATTCTTTTTTGCATCTTATCCATCATCAATCACTTTATGGATATTACTGGAGTGAGTATTACGATTTGTATTTATACAGTCCTTCCTTTCCTTTTTTGATTATGTTGTTTGCCTTGTTACCGAAATATGTAGGCGTGGTACTCTGGTGTATTTTTAATTCATTGGCTTTATATTATGCAGTTCGATTGTTAAATATTGAAGAGAAAAAAAAAACATTTATTCATTGGTTTATAATTATGGAGCTGCTTATATCCATTCAAAATGTACAAGTAAATCCGCTGGTTGCAGCATTATTTATTTTAACTCTTGTTGCTTTCGAAAAGAAAAAAATAGGTCTTGCAGCTTTAATAATTGCGGCAAGTATGTTTATCAAGATATTTGGTATTGTCGGTACATCGCTATTTTTATTGTACCCTAAGAAACTAAAATTTATTGGTTATCTTATTCTTTGGGGCGTACTTATTTTTTTATCTCCGTTAATTTTTATTCCCTTCAGTGAATTGATGAAACAATATGATGGTTGGTACACTACTATAATAAACCTTCATTCTGAAAATATCGGCGACCTTTCAGCGATGCAATTGTTAGCAGCTAATCTTCATTTCACTTTGAGCGATATAGGAAGATACTCTATGCAAGGGATTGCAGTTATTCTATTTTGTTTAAAGTATCTTCGTTATAAGTCTTTCAACAATGCTCAATTCAGATTATTATTTTTATCATCCATATTAATTTGGAGCACTATTTTTAATAATGCTGTAGAATCACCAAGTTTTATAATTGCCATCACAGGTGTTTCGGTTTGGTACGTAGCGGATGTGAAAAGCAAACTTAATATGATATTGTTAATTTTCGCGCTTGGGTTAACTAGTCTTTCTCATTCAGATTTGTTTCCTCGTTATATTCGCGATAATTTTGTTGACCCTTATGCACTTAAATGCCTACCTTGTTTTTTAATATGGATAAAACTAGAATATGAATTACTTTTCGGTAAGAGAGTATTACTACAACCACTAAATGTCTGAAAATAAAATGCCTCTTATTGATTTGGATATTATTCAACCCTGCTACAATCCTTTGCCTGGGTGGGAACAATCTGTATGGCTTCATTATCAGGATGTATTAAAATTACTTCCTGACATAAAAGTAAATTTAATTATAGTAAATGATGGGTCGATAAAAAATGTAAATCAAGAGGCGGTAGATTTTTTAAAAGAAAGAATTAAAGATTTTCAATACATAAGTTACCAGCCCAACAAAGGGAAAGGAAATGCGCTTCGAATAGGTATAGCAGCAAGCAAAGGAAGAATTCAAATTTATACCGACATTGATTTTCCGTATGATTTTATTCATATAAAAGAAATTTACGATTTACTACAACAAGGTGCAGATATCGTTTCGGGAGTAAGAAAGAAAAATTATTACCAAACTCTTTCCCCCCAACGATGGCTTGCTTCCAAGATGTCGCAGATATTAAACAGGCTTTTTTTAAAACTTCCTTTCAATGACACTCAGTCTGGATTAAAAGGCATAAACAGAAAAGGGAAAATGATATTTATGCG
>CAILDT010000334.1 GCA_903833025.1 uncultured Bacteroidota bacterium
ACATTAACCAATATTACAGGTGGTAGTACTATGTCACCAGATGGAAAATATTTATTTACAATTAATGGTGGTACCATATATTATGCTACTTGGAATGGTACGACTTATGCGACCGAAACAACCAATGTTTGCTCAGCATTGGTAACATTTATCACGGCAACAAATTATGCTCGTGGAATAAAAATCGGTGCAGGAAACACTATTTATATATCATTTTGGGATACCAGTGGTCCTATTTATCTCGTTGCAATTGCTTATAACACATCGACTGGTTATTGGGACAGAATGTCTATATTATATACTACTCCTGCTGGTTTCTCATCAGACATAAGTGTACCCCGTTATAATCAGACCGGAAAAATGCTTTACAGCTACGGCGGAAATACTTATAGTAGTGGGTTATTGGTAACATAATATTTCCACCGTTCCTATATTATTGATATTGTATAATATATAGCAACAAACAGGTCAATTTATTTCGCTACTTGGAATGGTACAACCTATGTTAATGAAAAATTAAACGTAAATAGTGAATATTCAGCATATATTGCCTCAACTACAGATGTACACGACTTTAACCTCTATTCTGGGTTGGGATGCCACAGGGCATCCCACCCAAATAAGGTACCGCCTTATTTTGAGCTTATTTGGTAAGGAATCGCACTTGTGCGATTCATCAATTAAATAATCCCAGAATAGAGGTTAACTTTGGTTGTTTTAACGTATTATATATGTCAATTACATCAGTGGGTTATACTAACATTATTGCCCTTGGATACAACCCAGCAAGCGGGTATTTTTATTCTTACTTTGGACTTAATCTTGGTGTAGGTGCTCCTGGTGGAGGTATAGCAGCACCGAAACTATTCTTCTGACGCCAGAATTGTTGTAATACTGTATTATCCACCAGGTTCTCAAACAATAAAAATTAAAATTTTTACGTAACATTATACACTACGTAAAAATCGATTAATGATGACGACGAGTATTGCGAGTCTTACGGCAATACTTACGTTTCGTTCCCTTGGTCATTTTGCAACTGCGTTTAGCACTACGGCATACTTTACGAGTACGTCCCTTGCAAGGTTTCTTCAATCTGTATCCCATTATACATTAACAATAGAATATAAAAATATTTTTTACTATTATAAGGATGGATTACAACAATTCGTTTATATTTATTAAACCCACCCGCTATCCCGAAGAATCTTTTTATTATTTTCTAAAAAATAGTTCTCTCCGTCTATTGAGCGATTCTTCCGCATTTGGATTTGTATATCGATGCCAATTCAAAAAACCTGCGAAAAAATCCCCTTACTTCTACCTAAATTCCAAAGGAGATACACAAGACGTCACTACCATTGTTATTAAATGTCTTTTAGTCAATGATCGTGTCACTAATACTTGTCAGAGCAACGCAGTTGCTCAACTACTAAGTTCGAAGGTAGCTTTGCTACCTGAGAACTTTGGTGATGGCGATGATAATGATCATTATTGGGATTATAAACGTACGAAACCAATAATAAAAGTATCCAAACGCCATTTTGATATGCAAGACCGATTTGTAGAGGAAGTACGTAAACAAACTCTTATTTCTAAAAAGGGATTGAATGCAATGAACCGCAACTGTCCCGTCGCCCTTTTTTCCAAATTGTTTGGACCCCGATCTAGTAAGGGAAAAGTCCTACAAAAGTTGCTGTTACGACGCTGTCACTCGAAAGAAGATCGAAACCCCCTACAACAAATGTTGGACGAATTGTCGTTTCGACAAAATATTCCGCATCAAGCGATTAGTAATGATCCAACATTAAAGTATTATTTCGGCATTTTAGCAATGGAAAATATCGATTCTACCTACGAATTGTTCAACGACATTGTGAAACCGATTATTATAGACGATATCATTGCGAAAAACCCCGAACTTTATAAATACGACAGTATGGCATTATCCCCTTATTCCCAACGATTACGTTGGGCATATAATACGGCCCGTTACGAGTTGTTAAGAATGGCAATAGATACGGGATATAGCCACGGGGATTACCATACGGATAATATGCTAATAAATGAAAAAACGAGAAAAACAATGATCATTGATTTTGGTAGATGTAAAAAAATAGTGGATCACAACGATATGTTGGAATTATGGAATTCATCACCGTATAGTTCCGCAAAAGAACATACACCGGATTTTTGTAAATTGCTCGAATTTCTTTTTTATAGCACATTTACGGATGAAAAAAAGGACGACGAATTTATGTGGATTAAAGGTGTCGACGAAGAAGATACCAAAATTTTATTATTTCTACACAAAATGCACAATGCTTCTTTAGAAAAACAGCGTATAGATGATCTTTATGATATGATGAATGATACCAATACGTATAATGGTATTTGCACAATGGACAATGTATCTGGAGGTTTCCATCTTCCGGTGATTTCACCGATCTTCGATCGGTTACATCTCTGGAAGATCTAGGTTTTTCTATGCCACTTCGTGGCTCCGAAAAACCTCCATTTGTTCTATCACGTTTCAGAATTATTTTATGAAGGTTTTGCTAAGCTGATAGGCGGTGCAAAACCTAGATCATCCTTAGATAATCCTCGAAGATGATTATCTAAGGATGATGATATTACCCATAGATTGCGCGCATTTCGCTATATGTCATAGTTTTTCCGGTTTTTTGTTCAAACTCCTTAGCACCTTCTCTGATAATATTTAGAAACGTATTAGCATTCGCACTCGGATCAGACAAAGCAGTATATGTCTTCTGTTCTCCTTCTTTTTCCAAACTCCGTAGCAGAGCACCTTTGGTGCTCTCTGTAGTTAGTTGTTGAGAGCT
>CAILDT010000335.1 GCA_903833025.1 uncultured Bacteroidota bacterium
ATGGTTAGAGCGCAGGATTCATAACCCTGAGGTCAGGGGTTCAACTCCCCTTTTCGCTACAAAAGAAAGCCCTTGATACATTTATCAAGGGTTTTTCTTTTTCCCACATTTTTTATCCCTATTAACCGTTATTTTTCTCGCTTCGCGAAATGAAGTACTAAATGTGAAGTACTACGTGCGCCTCCGGCAGTCAGTGTGTCGTACGCACTTTTTTTTTCAGCCCCACCAAATTTAACCATTATCACCGTTATTTCACTTCTTTTGATACTCCGAGCATCGAAAGGTATACTCCGAGCATCGAAAGTTCTGCTCCGAGCAACGAAAGGTATGCTCCGAGCATCGAGAGTTTAAAAAAAAGCATCGAAAGGTATGCTCCGAGTAACGAAAGATAAGCTCATCAGCAACGAAAGTTTAACTAATAGCATCAAAAATTTAGCAAAAAGCAACCAAATTTTGCAGTTATAAGCGTAGGGATTTATTTAACTTTGCCAAATGTATTATAAAACACAACTATTAAAAGAACATTCAAAAGCAAATACCAACCTAATTGCAAAACAAATTGGCAACAATGCTGAAGAATTTAATAAGATAATTGAAATAATTTATAACCAAGAAGCACCGTTGCCACAACGCGCAGCTTGGCTGTTGGCAACAGTAAACCAAAAGCATCCTGCACTATTAACCCCATACATTCCTCAATTTATAGAAACAATACAAAAGTTTAAAATAGACGGCATAAAGCGCCACATACTCCTTGTTCTGGCATCGCAGGTTATCCCCCAACCGTTACAAGCAAAATTAATAGACATTTGTTTTGAGTTTATTTTATCACCTTCAGAAGCAGTAGCTGTAAAGGTACACGCAATGCAGATAATAGCCAACCTTGCCAAACAATATCCTCCATTAAAAGGAGAATTAAAATCGGTAATAAATCAGCAGTTACCCAAAAGCACCGCCGCATTTAGTGCAAGAGCCAAAAGGATTTTGAAAGAAATGGAGTAGGGGAGGCGCGCGTGCTAAGAAGCCGTATTAGCAGCCGCAGCTTCAGCAGCTTTCCTTTTACTTCTGCTGTAAATAAGATACACTATTGGCAAAATGCCAACCGAGTTTATAAGCGCAATGCAAATAAACCAACCGAGTTCATTGTTTCGCCCAGCTTTCCAAAGAGCAATTATTTTCCAAACCGCATCCCAAACAAAAAGAATGATAAATAAAGGAATCATCCATTTTAAAGAATCCAGTATTGCTAACGTGTCAGTGTGTTGTTCCATTGTGTTTGTTTTTAGTTATAGTTATTACCTTATTATATGCCATCTTTTAATGCTCCACGATTGAATATTACCACCACCCAAATCTTCTTCCTTTTTTATTAAACCGATGCTTGGGGTGTAGAATAGGTAAGTGTCGTGGGGAAATTCGGCTTGGGATTGATTGGCAGCAGTAATTTTTACTTCATCTATAAAGTTGAAATTACTACTATTAATTGTCATCGAAGGAAACTTTGCAATAATTTCCATTCCTCCGCTTCCACTTCCGATTGTGCTATTAGGAATGTAAATTGCTTGCCCACTTGCGACACTAAAAGGATTTCTTTTTATACAATTAAATATTAAATCTTCTCTGTAATATTGCGAGGTGCTGAAATCGTGCATTTTCATTTCATAAGTTTCGGCTTTGTAGTAATCTGAATTAAAACTCCCTACCCCATAATCAACAAAAAATGCATAAGCACTATCCACAACTATGCTATCAAGTAAAGCAGTCGAATCATTTTGATATACCCAGTAACTACCAAGTTGAAATTTATAGTGAATAATTCCAGTATCAAGATAAGTATAGTAAGTATGGGGATGATAAAAATTAGCACCAGGTGATGTTGGAGAGTTATCTTCCTCCTTTTTACAAGAACAAATTGAAAAGGCAACAACTAAAAAGGAAATTGAAATAAATACAAGTTGCTTTTTCATTATAATAAATTTAAAACGCTGCAATCCTTTCCGACATATATTGTCCGGATTTTAGTTTGCCTACAATCTTTGAAAACGCATCAATAGTATAATTTACATCCTCCATCGTATGCACCGCAGTTGGTATAATACGTAATATAATAACGCCTTTTGGTACTACAGGATATACTACCATCGAACAAAATATATTAAAGTTTTCGCGTAAATCAAGAATAAGGTTGGTTGCTTCCGGTATCGAACCATTCATAAACACAGGAGTTACCGGTGAGTTGGTTTTGCCAATTTCGAACCCTGCTGTACGTAACCCGTTTTGTAAAGCGTGAGTTATTTCCCACAACCTATCTTTATATTCAGGGTGATTACGCATTAACTCCAGACGTTTTAACGCACCAACAACCAAAGGTAATGGCAATGCTTTAGCAAATATTTGTGAGCGCATATTATAACGAAGGTATTCTACTATATGTTCTTCACTAGAGATAAAACCGCCAATTAACGCAAATGATTTAGCAAAAGTCCCGAAATAAATATCTATCCCATCCTGGCAACCTTGCTCTTGTCCTGTACCGCCACCTGTTGCGCCCATTGTACCTATGCCGTGTGCATCGTCCACAAACAAACGAAACGAATGTTTTTTCTTTAACTCCACTATCTCTTTTAATCTCCCTTGGCGACCACTCATCCCAAACACACCCTCTGTAATCACCAACACCGACCCATTTTGAGCTTCCGCTAATTTAGTGGCACGTACCAATTGTTTTTCACAATCCTCTATATCATTGTGTTTATAAACATAACGTTTACCCATATGTAACCTCACCCCATCCAAAATACAAGCGTGCGACTCAGCATCATACACTATCACATCGTGCCTATCCACCAAACAATCAATAGCCGAAACCATTGCTTGATACCCGAAATTACAAAGGATGGTACTTTCTTTACTCACAAAATCCGATAATTCTTTTTCCAATTGTTCGTGCGCATCCGAGTTTCCACTCATCATACGTGCGCCCATTGGCTGTGCAAAACCATATTTAGCACCAGCATCAGCGTCCGCTTTTCTTACTTCAGGATGATTTGCCAATCCTAAATAATTGTTCAAACTCCAGTTTAGTCGCTCTTTACCACGAAATATCATACGAGGAGCAATATCTCCTTCCAGTTTTGGAAAAGTAAAATATCCGTGACTTTCTTTTGCGTGCATCCCTATCGGACCGCGGTTTGCTTTAATCTTTTCAAATAAATCTTTCATATAGAGTTGTAGTTTTGGTTTTTTTAATGCGATGCAAAATTAGTGTATTGTAACTTAATTTCAAGCATTTTCGTTATATAAATCAATAAATAAAGAAACCACGCTGTAATTCAACCAAAAACCTTATATTTGCACTCTTTTTATGATAAAAAAATATAAATACATACTATCACTAGTCGTTTTAGGCGGCATCCTTGCTTCCTGCCATCAGCAGGAAAAAGTCTACGAATCCACCAATTCAAAGGAAAAAGGCAAACATTCGGGCGTTACCATAGGCAAGTATAATAAGTTAGTGAGGTCCGGCGATATGGATGCTAAATATACTGCAGCTGTTAAGTATTTTGAAAAACAAGATTATACAAAAGCACTAACCCTTTTTGAGGAATTGATGACTGTTTACAGAGGAACAGCAAAAGGGGAGGAGGTACATTACTACTACGCTTATTGTAATTACAATTTGGAAGATTATATATTGGCAGGTTACCAGTTCCGCAATTTTGCAAAGAGCTACCCCAATAGTATTCATACTGAAGAATGTGCTTATATGAATGCCTATTGTTTCTATATAAATTCACCAGATTATAGTTTAGACCAGATTGATACAAAGCTTGCTATTAAGGAGTTTCAAATGTTTACCAATAAATACCCTAAGAGCAGTCGTATTCAGGAATGTAATGATTTGTTAGATAAATTAAGAGGGAAATTGGAACGTAAATCATTTGAAAATTCAATGCTTTATTTCAAC
>CAILDT010000336.1 GCA_903833025.1 uncultured Bacteroidota bacterium
CTCGCGGTAATTTGGGAATACAAGATGCTGATATGGAAAAGGAATATTTAAAGCTTCTCAATGCAGCTCATCCTCCCTTTGTTTATGCTTGGTTTACGTTGAGTACACATATGCCTTACGATTATATTGGGGAGAAAAAGAAACTGACTGACCGTGAAAATGATTATGTAAATTCGGTAATGTATGCAGATAAAGCGTTGCAGCATTTCTTCAATACTGCCAAACAACAATCTTGGTATAAAAACACATTGTTTGTTATTGTTTCGGACCATAGCCACGGTAGCCAAAGGGACTTTAGCGAGTACGACCCGGAGTATCATCATATACCTTTAATCTTTTTTGGTGATGTGATTGATTACGGTTTCAGAGGTGTAATAATTGACAATGTGTTTTCGCAACTGGATGTTTCAAAAACTATTTTGAAACAAATAACCCCCGAAGCTCCTGCTAATGAGTATGTATGGAGCAAGGATATGTTTAATCCTACTACTAAATCTTTTGCTTTCTTTTGTAATTTTAGTGGTGCTGGTTTTGTTGATAACAAAGGTGCAATTGGGTATCAGCACGGAGTGAAAGATTTAATTATTAATACCTGCGGAGATAATAAACTGTTTGCTGATTCGTTAACTAATTATTGTAAAGCGTATGAAGAGGCGGTGTATGAGGATTATCGGTTGAAGTGATTTATTACCTGCTCAAAAAGTATTCTTTAAATTCTTGTATTTCCTTGTTTTCTATTTCAATGTACTTTTCAAATATTTTATCTCCCACTTGTTTGCGCAATGCTGATATTCCTACATCAATTAATCTAAGCCCTGTTTGGGTAAGTAAAATATTATCAAACGCTAATCCTCCAATGTTTGAAGGTCTTTTTAAATCTCTGTGAACAAAACCTGCATTGTGCAGTTTTTTCAAATCATCTTCAAATACATCAAGCCATAGTTCGCGTATCTCCACTTCATAGCTTCTGAAATCTATTGGATATATACGTTCCATCACTAGCATTTCCGCTTGTAGTGTTTCATTAAAATCTAAACGAATAAATTTAGCTACCAAATTATTTACGGCATTTGCAAATTGCATTTTTTCTGATTCACTACCTATTTCCGAGCGAGTATCACCAATAAATAATTTAGCTACTTCTGTTTCGCTTATTACTATTACCGTATTATTGGCACCGGATGATAATTTTCGTGGGTATTTCATTTGAAGCAATTGTTTAATTTTTTCTCAAAAGTACTTTATTTTATATCACTATAAATTATAAATATTAAAAACCAACTTGCCGTTTCGCTTACTAATTATTGTAAAGCGTAAGAAGAGAGGCGGTGTATGAGGATTATAGGTTGAAGTAAATTACGCCATCATTCCTTTTACAAAAACATCCACATATTCTTTCATTTTGCTGATAATGCGTTCCGCTATTTCGCGGGCTTTTAATACACTTGGTCTGTCGCCAAGGCATTTTATAACATCATCATTCAATGGGTCTTGACCACTGAAAATATACGTTTCTATCAATGCTTTAAATTGTTCCTTGTCCAAATGTTCATCATCACACAGTTTACTTAATGCCAATACTTTTTGGTCTTGCCAGTATTGTTCAAATTCATCAGGTATGTTGTCGGCATTAGAAATATGAGGCATATTTTCATCAATAAACTTTTCAATCAGTTCGCGTTTGCTTCTCAATTGAATATCACCGCCAAGCAAATCCATTATTGCTTTTTTCTGCTTTTGTGCTTCGCTGGTTTTTGATTCTTTTAGTTTGGCTAACAGTTTTAATATGTAAGCAACATTTATAATATCACGATGTATTAATTCCAGTTCAAAATCTATATCATCCAAAATAGATTCTTTTTCTTTTTTACTATCCTGTTTTACTTCATCATACAAATCAAGATATTTGCTTTTATAATATTCAAAAGTCTGTTCATCAATTCCTAAACCTTCCCAACTAAAATCAGTGTAAGATTCAAGCACATTCTTTGCCCGCAACAATGCTCTGAATGCCTGTATAAAAGCCAGTTTATCTTCCTCACTTTGCAAATCATCCACACTTTGCCAGGTAGGAGTTATGGTTAATAAAGTTTTTAATGCTTCTGCAAACCGCTTAGCTATTGCTTGATAAGGCGGCATTAGTATATCCTCAATTGGATTTTTATTTGAGAACATTGTAATAGCTGCATCTGTTGCTTCCTTCAAATTACGGAAACATAAAATATTTCCTTGCGATTTCTGTTCGCCTAATATTCTGTTGGTTCTGGAATATGCTTGTACCAAACCGTGGTGCTTCAGGTTTTTATCTACATACAATGTATTTACCTTTTTGGCATCAAAGCCGGTAAGCATCATCGCTACTACTATTACAATATCAAGGCGGTCTTTTTCATCGTTAAAATTTTCTTTCTCCCGTTCCTTTAACCGTTTGCTTATATCTTTAAAATAATTCTCAAACTGCTGGCTGTCAGTAGTAGAAAAAGCAGTACCATACATTTTATTATAATCACCAATGTACTCTTCCAGCTTATCTCTTGAATGACTTGATAAATATTCTACTTTACCATCTGCCGCTATTTGTAGTTCATCATCACCGGGCAAAAAATCCTGCGCATCATCATCATCCTCATTGGCTCCGAAAGTAAATATTGTTGCGATACGCAAATCGTGTTCTCCTGCTTCTTTCTTCTTTTTAAAGATGTCGTAATACTGAATTAAATTATCAATACTGCTTACTGCAAACAAAGCGGAATAATCTTTGCGGAATGTTTTCTGATTGTGATATGCAATTATGTAATCGGCAATTTTCTCCAGTCGTTTAGGGGAGTTCAGCACTTCGGCTTTATCAATATCTTCTACTTCAATATCAATAAAGGTGTTGCCTTTCTGTTTGTATTTGCCTACATATTCTATCCCGAACTTCAATACATTCTGGTCGCGGATAGCATCTGTGATAACATACTTATGAAGGCAGTTGCCAAACATATCTTTGGTGGTACGTTTGCCTAATTCATTTTTACTGGCGTTCTCAGCAAATATTGGTGTGCCTGTAAAACCAAACAATTGTGCGCTTGTAAAGTATTTGGTTATCCTGTCGCGTGTTTCGCCAAATTGTGTACGATGACATTCATCAAAAATAAAAACAATCATCTTGTCTTTCAGATGCGACATTTTATTTTCGTAATGCGCTTTGGTAATTGCATTGTTCAGTTTCTGAATAGTAGTAAGCACAAGTTTGGTATCATCAGTCAGTTGCTTTACAAGGGAGGAAGTATTGTTGGTAACATCCACACTTCCCTTTTTAAAACTGTTGAACTCCTGCATCGTTTGATAATCCAAATCTTTACGGTCAACCACAAATACTACTTTATGTACTTGCGGCAAATCCATAATTATCTGACTTGCTTTAAACGATGTTAATGTTTTGCCCGAACCTGTAGTGTGCCATATATAACCGTTATCATTGCCTGTTGCTACCTGTTTGATGATAGCCTCGGTAGCAAAATATTGATAAGGACGAAGCAACATCATATTCTTAAATGTTTCGTTCATCACCACATAATGCGAAATGATTTTACCAAGATGGTCTATATTTAAAAACGCATTTGCGAACGCAGTAAGCTCCGTTATGTTTCTGTTGTTTTCATCTGCCCAAAAGAATGTTTGTTTTACAGATTGCAACCTGTTGTTGGCTAAATATTTTGTGTTGGCTCCATTGCTGATTACAAACATTTGAACATACTGAAACAAACCATGATTGCTCCAGAACGAATGACGCTGATAACGGTTTATCTGATTGAATGCTTCCTTTATTTCTATGCCTGCCCGTTTCAATTCTATCTGCACCAAAGGCAGCCCGTTTACCAACAGCGTTACATCATATCTGTTTAAATACGAACCTTGTATTTGTACCTGATTGGTTACCTGAAACAAATTTTTATTCCAGTCTTCATTATCAAAAAAACGAACGTAAATTGTTTGTTTGTTATCTCTTGTTATAGGGAACCTATCTCGCAACGTTTTTGCCTTTTCAAACACATTACCTTTGGCAAGGTGATTTATTATGGATTCAAATTCTTTAGGAGTAAAAGTGGTATTATTAAAATTCTCTAATTGTGTTTTAAGGTTAGATAACAATGCATCGCCATCATGAACCTTTACAAATTCATAATTTAATCCAACCAATTGATTGATTAAATTTTGTTCTAATATGGCTTCTGATTGTGTTGGCATTTATGAATTAAATTTATCTTCTTTCCATCGTGATGGATTGTTGATTATATAATTTGAAATATTATTATATGCTTTTTCATCACGAATAATATGTTCGTAATAATTGCGTTGCCAAACCTGTTGGGGCGGTTTGGGCGGTTGGGGCGAATTGAATTCGCCCTTAATATTACCGCCCAATAAATTTATTTGTTTCGTTACCGATGATTTAAATCCGCGAACGATTGACCCGATGGTCTGTTGGGGCGAATTGAATTCGCCCGTATTAATTCTCCCGATACCCGTTGGGGCGTATTGAATACGCCCA
>CAILDT010000337.1 GCA_903833025.1 uncultured Bacteroidota bacterium
CACAATATTGTTGCCATCTATCCGGCAATCAACCTCTTCTGGGTCTTCTGTAAGTTTAATATTCTTTATTTTAACACCTCTTTTTAAAGTAATGGACGAGCCCTTTACTTTTAAATCTTTAACCAAATGAACCGAATCTCCATTATTCAATACATTACCATTACTATCTTTTGTTTCCATAATTTTTGTTTTTTTACAAATATAAAATAAATATTATTATCCCCTCTCTAACTCCCTCCCTGTGGTGGCTGGTTCATCTCCTCATCTTCCTTCTGTCTTTTAAATTCCATCTTCCCGAATTTATAAGTGAGATTAATTCCAAACGAACGCATCGGTACTTGGCGAAAGGTATATAAAGTAAAATTACTGCCTGTTAGTTCTGTCGTCTGATTCATATATTTATTAAAAGGGTTATTTGCATTAAGCGCAATGCTAAATTTTTTATGAAAAAATTGCTTCCGCAAAGCAAAATTATAAGACGTGAATGACTGTACTTTACCTTGCACATTTGTGCGTGGCGAATTAAAATTACCAAACGCTTCAATAATTAAAGTCTCGGTTACCTGATACGAAAAATTTCCATTTATTCGGTAATTAAACCCTTGCACATTGCTACCTGCCAAAGCACCATTAATAATATATCTTTCAAAAAGAGAAATATTGGTTCTTAAATTCATTTTTTTGGTGATAGGTATCGAACCATAAATATTCAATCCATAGTTATCCTCTCTCCCCACATTCTCGCGAGTGGTCACTGCAACGTTATGATATGTCGAATCGCCAATAACATAATTGGAATAGTAGGTTACAAACGATTGTATATCATCTTTATTTCCTCTGTAAAACAAAACAATATTTATCGACGACCCTTTCTCAAACGCCTTTGTATAAGTAAACTCAACCTTATCGCCTACTTCAGGATGCAGGTTTGGATTACCTGTTGTTATGTTTTGTGGGTCGCTTGTATTTACAAACGGATTCAAATCGCTGTAATCAGGGCGTTGTATCCGGTGATTGTAAGAGAGTTTCAACGTTTGATTTTTATTAAACGTATGCGAAATAAAAATAGAAGGCACTATCGTATTATAAGGATTAAAAGTAATGTTTCCCGAGTTGGAGTAAAACGCACTCGATTCGGTATATTCATCTCTACAACCTGCCTTCACATCCAACCACTTAAATAGTTTGAACGTTGCCGATAAATATCCTGCATAAATATTTCTGCTGTAATTCAAGGATGATGAAAGAGGTGAGTTGTAATAAAACATTTCGTTGTACGTATTCAATAACGACAAATCCGATTCGGATGTTATTTCATTCAACACTGTTTTAGCACCCATTTCCAGCACCACATCCTTTTTTAATGGTTGTGTATAATTTATTTCAATATTGGTTTCGTGATTAGCTAATGGGTTTTTACCTGATGTGCCGGCATACACCGTATCAGGATTCAAGTAATTTTCTTTTTGCCAAAACGAATAATTGTTTTTCCCATTCGATGAATTATACAACACACTCAACTCCTGCCCTTCTTTCTTAAACGTCCGTTTATAACTCGCACTCCAATCATAAGAGTTGGCGTAAAAATCAGCATTGTTAGCAAGTGCGTCTTTAAAATCAGAAATTGTATTTCCTCCGCCATCATTCACAATAGTGTGTCTGTTATTTATTCCATCACCGTGATTTGTAAAATAATTATAATTAAACGATGCATTAAAATTATCTTTTGGTGTCATTTCCCAATCGAAACCAATACCTGCATTAGCCCCTCCCCTACTTTTATTGCTTGTTCCATACTGATTAAAATTGGTTGTTTCGTTTGTTATCGCATCCAACGATGTTCGGTTAGTTTGGGTGCTACCTTGAGAAAGTAGCAACGTATTTCCGCTCCCGAATATATTAACTCCTATCTTTCCTTTTCTCGCATTCACATTAAAGTTTCCACTTTCAAACCGTGTCCCGCCACTCAATGAAACATTACCATTAACACCCTGTGCAGTTACTTTCTTCAAAATTATATTAATTATCCCACCCGTTCCTTCCGCATCATACTTCGCGCCTGGGCTCGTTATTACTTCTATACTCTGTATCTGATTTGCCGGTATCGATTGCAACACATCAGCAATATTATTTCCAAACAACGTCGATGGTTTTCCGTTTATCAAAAACCGAATGTTTGCATTCCCCTGCAATTCCACATTTCCATCCACATCCACAGATACTTGAGGTATCTTTTTCAACATATCCGATGCCACCCCACCCTGCGATGTTACATCTTGCTCCGCATTATAAACCATTTTATCAATATGATTTTCTATCAAACTTTTCTCCGTAGTAACCTCCACCACCTTCAATTTTGTTTCCGTGCTCACCAATACAATATCTCCTACATTAGTTACCGTATTCGGCTTACCCACCATTATATTATTTTTACTTCCCGTTTTATAACCCACAAAATAAATCAATAATTTGTATCTCCCTTCCGCCACTCCAGTAAGCACAAACTCACCTTTATCATCGGTCGTATTTCCATTCACTACTTTATTATCTTCTTGATTTAGCAAACTTAACGACGCATATTCAACAGGAACCAACGTAAGCGAATCCACAATTTTACCCGTAACAGTTGCACCTATTGGATTATCGTGTTGTTGTGCTTTGGAATAATTGCTGAATAGAAAAAACAAAAGCAATAGCACACCTATTTTGAAACGATGAATTGGTAGAGTAAATAAATTGATGGTAAACATTAAACTTCTTTTTCTGAAAAAATAAAGCGCAAAAGTATTATAAATTTTAGAGCAAGATAATACTTTGCGACTGATTACTATCAGTCAATTTTACTTTTTCACTTCCACACAATTAACTTTATTCCTCAACCCCACATATTTAGTAAGCAACACCTTCACCGTCCCCACCAAAATAGGAGTCTCCACATACACCGGCATTTTATTCTCATCATCAGTAACCCACACCGTCATCCCCTCACCACCCGGAAATATACTCCCCTTAACCAAATTAGGACGAAACTTAATACACCTCACCCTCCCCAACACATCATTCTCTATCGTCTCCTTACCCACATATCTTATATACGACGGATAAACCACCCCATCCAAAACAAACGTAATAGCAATAGTATCATTCGCTTTATACTTCGAAAAATCCAAACAACGAGCATAAAATATCGCCGTCAACACATCATTAGTACAATTAGTAATCGCCAACGAATCCAATTTAGCACGCTCCCCATACTTTCTACTCGATGTATAAACCTTACTCCTCCGCTGAAAAAAAACATAATCATCATTCGTAACCGTATTACCCTCCCTCACCTCCCTCGCAAACCGAAGCGGTTTCAGCGTCATCGTATCAGCATACGACTCATACTTATCCCTCACCTTAAAAATCCAATCATATTTCGGATAAGTAACACCAGTACCCAAAAAATGATAAACCGACTTACCATTCAAACTACTTAGTTGAGCCGAAAACGCAGCTTCCCCCGCCTCCACCCAAATAAAACCCCATTTATAAACCACCTTATAAGTAAACTCCTCGCCCCCCATAAAACTGCGATTAACAACAGAACAATTAGTTTGGCAAAACAAGCCACTACTAAAACTCAATAAAATCAATAATACCCCTTTTTTCATCAGCATAAAAGTAAACAATTTTCCGAAACCCAACCAATAACTCATAATTTCTTGCCCTCTGTGTATCTCTGTGTCTTCTCCCGCTTTTCTCTGTGTAACAAAAAACAGATAACACTCTACCGCCCAAACTCATAACTCATAATTAAATTAAGGGCGGCAACACCCCATTTCATCGCAACCAATTCCCCGCCCACACGCGGTATCTTTTTTTTCTTTCAAAAATTGCCTGCGGCGCAAAGGCAAAAAAAGGATACTTCGCGCGGGTCGGGCGCAAA
>CAILDT010000338.1 GCA_903833025.1 uncultured Bacteroidota bacterium
GTAGAACACACGTTCCGGCTGTTAAATTTGCTCCTGTAGTATCTTGTATTTCTAACACTACTTTAATGCCTGTGTTTTTCGCTTTCAATCCTTCAATGCCAACAAAAAAGAAGAAACCTAAAGATGTTGGGGCAATTGGAGTGCGCATTGCTTTTGTTGGTGTTGGCAGCCCGCCCCCTTCAGCAGCAGATTATGCAACACAAGACTCGGAAGGACATACAGAATTTGAAATAATTGTAACTGCCGATAAACTGGGTAAAGAAATGTGGATTATCTGTTATTATATTAGCCCAACAGGCGAAGCAGGACCAGATAGTACACCTATTATGGTAGTGATTGTGTAAGTAATTATGAGTTATTAATTAAAAAGCTCCGCAGAAATGCGGGGCTTTTTTTGATTGTTTAAATTAATAGTTACTTTTACAGAGAATTTAAAATTATAAAGATGAAAAGGATAATTACAATTTTGCTGTTTGCACTGATATTATTATCAGTGAATAATAGTATTGCACAAACTGCTTATATAACGAATCAAAGTGATAATACGGTATCGGTTATTGATATTGCAAACAATACAGTTTTAGTTACTATAGCAGTAGGTGTTTCGCCAACGGGTGTTTCTGTGAGTTCAGATGGAACAAGGGTATATGTAACAAATCAGGACGCAGTAGGTATTGTAAGTGTAATAAGCACTGTTACCAATACTATTTTATATTCAATTCCTGTTGGTGCCTTTCCTCAAGGAATATCTGTTAACCCTGATGGAACAAAGGTATATGTTGCGAATTATGGAGCAAATACTGTAAGTGTAATAAACACAGCAACCAATACTATTTCAGCTACAATTCCTGTTGGCTCTACTCCAACTAGCATATCCGTTAGCCCAGACGGAAGCAAGGTCTATTGTGCGAATTATGGTGCTAATACATTAAGTGTTATAAACAGTGCTACAAATAATGTTACTGCAACAATTGCTGTTAGCACTTATCCCGATGCTATGTCAATCAGTCCAGATGGTAGCAAATTATATGTGGCAAATAATCAGTCTAATACAGTATGTGTAATAAATACATCAACGAATACTATATCGGATACAATTCAAGTCGGCATAAATCCAGGTGGTATATCCATAAGCCCTGATGGAAGTAAAGTATATGTTTCGAATTATGGTAGTAATTCTTTAAGAGTTATAAATACAACTAATGATAGTGTCATAACTTCAATACCTTGCGGTATTGCGCCTTTGGGAGTATCAGTTAATTCTGACGGAAGCAAAATTTATGTTGTTGATAATGCCTTCGCTGGTTTGGTGAAAGTAATAAACGCCACTACAAATACAGTTGTTGCATCAATTCCAGTAGGGTCTTATCCTATGGCATTTGGCAATTTCATCTCTATTTATAATACCAATTGCTTTGCACATTATACAACAACTTATGATTCTACATTAAATAATTTCACTTTAAATGTAGATAGTATTTCATCATACTTAGCAACATCATACAATTGGGATTTTGGTGATGGAATAACGCCACCCCAACACATACTTTTACGCAAGACACCACCTATAATGTTTGTATGAAAATATACACTGCCTCTGGTGATTCATGCGAGTATTGCCATATAATAGGTAAAGATTATTTAGGGAATATATATAGAACTGCTGGCTTTACTGTTAATGTGCAGAACGCTGTTGGTGTTCCTAATTTAACTAATGAACAAAACATCACCATCTCCCCAAACCCATTCTCCTCCCAAACAACAATTACTTTTTCTTCGGAGCAAAAAAATTCAACAATAAAAGTAGTAAATGTTTTGGGAGAAACTATCCAACAACTAACAACTAATGCTTCGACGAGCTCAGCAACCGGCCAGCAACAACTAACTTTAGATATGAGCAATGTTGCTAAAGGAATGTACTTTGTAGAAATTAATTTTGATGGCACTTCGGCAAGCTCAATAACCCAACAAAGAAGTGTGGTGAAAGTGGTGAAGGAATAAAACTAAAAAAGGTTCCATCTAAAAGATGGAACCTTTAATCATTATCCATTGTCAATTATCCATTACCTTAGTGTTCCTTAATCTTCTTGCTGTTTTTATTCTCCTGCTGATTCAGCGTTTTCTGTTCTTGTTTTGTTATATGTCCGCCATTTTGTTTCGCCATATCTTTTTCCTCGTGCTTTATTTCGCGGTCGTTCTTCTTTAATTTATCACCTTCTGCTTTCGACATCGTGCCGTTGGCTTCCTTCTTGTCGATACGCTCCTTTTGATTCTCCACACGGTTGTTCACCTGCTCACGGCGTGGGTGGTCCTTCTGCCATTGCGTATCCTTTTCTTTGTCGGTTTGCGCTGTGGCATAGTTTGTTAAACTAATAAATCCGACAGCAAATAGTGATGTTAATACAAGTTTTGTTTTCATTTTGTGTTTTGTTTTTTAGGTTTATATGTTTCTATGACTTATAAAATACGAGAGGGTTTAATTATAAAGATTAAGTTTCGTAAAACATTGCTTCAATAAATAACTTACCTTTGTGTAAATAAAAATATAAAGAAATGCGCACTCACACATTAACAAAAAAAGAAATAGAATTGCTGGTAGAACAAAAAGTATTGGAACTCCTCGGCGACCCAGATAATGGATTGCAGTTGAAGGAAGATTTCAAAAAGAAAATCAGCAAGCGACTAAAAAAACTATCGGATACTGTTCCTCATTCCGAAGTTATGAAAAAGTATGCTTCCAGTTGAATGGAAGAAAGAAGCAATAAAAGAACTCGACAAAATTGATTTCCTCATTGCACAACGCATCGTAAAGAAAGTTAATTGGCTTTCCAAAAACTTTGATGACTACACTCCCGAAACGTTGCACGGCACATTAAAAGGTACTTACAAATTACGTGTAGGCAATTATAGAATTATATATACGGTATCTCAAAATAAAATAATAATACTCTCCGTTGGGCACAGAAGCGAAGTTTATAAAGCATAAGTTTAGAGTACCACCATCCTTCAAAACTAAAAAAGGAATAGGGTTACTACTTCTCTCCGCACTACTTATTTGGTTTTACTTCTGTTTGCCAAAGCCATTATTTAAAACACAAACAAGCACCGTGCTCGAAGACAGCAGCGGCAAGCTACTTGCAGCCCGTATAGCTGACGACGGACAATGGAGATTTCCACAATCAAAACATATTCCCGATAAATTTATCTCCAGCATTATTCAGTTCGAAGATAGGAGTTTCTTTTATCACAAAGGATTTAATCCACTTGCATTTGGTCGCGCAATAATTCAAAATATAAAAGCACATAAAATAATAAGCGGCGGAAGCACATTATCTATGCAGGTTATTCGACTATCGCGAAAAGGAAAACACAGAAGCTTCTTAGAAAAGATAATAGAAATTATATACGCTACGCGATTAGAACTTACATATACTAAGTCGGAAATACTTTCACTCTATGCCTCCAACGCACCTTATGGCAGTAATGTAGTAGGCATTGATGCTGCTTCGTGGCGATACTTTGGACGAGAGGCAGAAAAACTATCGTGGGCAGAAGCCGCTACATTAGCCATATTACCTAACGCTCCGAGTTTAATTTATCCGGGTAAAAATCAAAAACGATTATTAGCTAAGCGCAACAGGTTGTTAAATCAACTGTTAAAAGCAAAGATAATAGATAAAGAAACCTGTGAGTTATCGAAGCAAGAAGCATTACCTGGCAATCCGCATGCTATACCGCAAATTGCACCTCATCTTTTACAGCTTGCAGTAAAGGAAGGTTTCATTGGCAAGCATATAACATCCACCATTGATGGGCATTTGCAAGAGCGACTGAATGAGATAATAGAAAATCATCACAAGATATTAAAAGGAAACGAAATTAATAATGCTTGCGCAATTATACTGGATGTAAACACCGGCAACATTTTAGCGTACGTCGGCAATACTGATAATACAGGCAAACCGGAGTATCAATCTGATGTGGATGTGATAGTTGCACCGCGAAGTACGGGTAGTATTCTTAAACCATTTTTGTTTTCACAAATGCTGAATGATGGCGAACTGCTACCTACCACACTCATTCCTGACGTACCTACACAAATAGGAGGTTATGCTCCGCAGAATTATAATATGACGTATGATGGTGCAGTGCCTGCCAAACGTGCATTAGCAAGGAGTTTAAATGTTCCCGCTGTGCGGATGTTACAGAATTATGGTAGCGAAAAGTTTAATTACAACTTAAAAAGAATGGGAATGACAACCCTTACTTATAATCCTGAACATTACGGATTGTCAATTATACTTGGCGGTGCCGAAGGTAAGTTGTGGGACATAACCGGAATGTATGCAAGTATGGCGCGTACATTAAATCATTATACTTTATACAATGGTAAATATAATAAAGATGATTTCCATCCACCAACATACACTCCCACTCCCCTCTCCTTTTCAAAGAGAGGGGTTGGGGGGGAGGTAAATCTCTCCGACCAATCTTTTATTGATGCCGCATCCATCTACTTAACTTTCGAAGCAATGGTGGAAGTATCGCGCCCAGATGAGGAAGCAGGGTGGAAACAATATACATCCGCAAGTAAAGTAGCGTGGAAAACGGGCACCAGTTTTGGCTACCGCGATGGATGGGCTGTGGGAGTTACACCTAAATATGTAGTTGGGGTATGGGTTGGCAATGCCGACGGAGAAGGTCGTCCAGGGTTAGTAGGCATACAAACTGCCGCACCTATCTTGTTTGATATCTTCTCTGTATTAAAGCCAAGCAGATGGTTTTCTGCTCCTTATGATGAAATGCAAAGAGTTGCCATCTGCCACCAAAGCGGCTGCCGAGCCACCGAAATATGCGAACCAATAGATACCGTATGGGTTCAGAAAGCAGGATTAAAAACTCCACCTTGCAAATATCATCGGTTAATACATTTAGATGCAACCGGAAAGTACCGCGTCAACAGCGATTGCGAAGATGTAAATAAAATGCAACACGCCAGTTGGTTTGTACTCCCGCCAGCTATGGAGTGGTATTACAAATCAAAAAACTCTTCTTACAAAGAATTACCTCCGCTCCGTAAGGACTGTGAAACAAGTGGTGTAACAGCTATGGAAATTATTTATCCAAAACAATTCAGTAAAATATATGTACCTATAGAGTTGGATGGTAAGATGGGGAAAACGGTGTTTCAAGTAGCACATCGCAAAGCAAATATGATTATTTACTGGCATTTGGATGGTATTTATATCGGCAGCACCGAAAGCATTCATCAAATGGCATTAACTCCCGATGAAGGCATTCATAAACTTACATTGGTGGATGAAGAAGGTGAAACAATTGTTCAGCAGTTTGAAATAGTAAGTAAAAAGAAATAAGTAAAAGAAATTATATATGTGGTTAAAGTATGCGTTGGTTTTTATTTCAGCATTGGCGGTAGATGTAGTTCCGTTGCCGCTTCCGCCTGCATTTGTAATAATGATATTCTTGCAAATACATTTTAGTCTTAATGTATGGGTAGTAATTATTGTGGGTGTGGCAGGTTCCATATTAGGGCGTTATATTCTTACTTTATACATTCCAAAGGTAGCGGGTAAAATATTTAACCCAGCAAAGAATGAAGATGTGCAGTTCTTAGGAAAAAAGATGAAAGAAAAAGGATGGAAAAGTCAGTTAGCTATATTAACGTATTCATTACTTCCATTGCCTACCACACCGTTGTTTATTGCTGGAGGAATGGCAAAGATGAAACCGTATTTAATTATTCCGGCTTTCTTTGTGGGTAAATTTATCAGCGATACCATTGCTGTATTTATTGGAATGTATGCAGCAGAAAACACGCCATCTATTATTGAAGGTGCTATTTCGTGGAAATCTATTTCAGGTTTAGTACTTGGTGTACTGCTTGTTTCCGCACTCCTATTTATTGATTGGCGTAGCTGGATACAGAATAAAAAGTTTAAGCTCAACTTTAAAATATGGAGGTAATACTATTATTAATACAAATAAAAAATCCCTTCTCTGATAATCAGAGAAGGGATTTTTTATGTAAGGAACTTTATTTATTAATGTAACGTGATGTTGTAAACATTTCCGTTGATAGTAACCGTTGCTTGGTTATCACAAACACCATTTCCGAAATCAACTGAACGTGTTGGTTTACCTGACGGAGTGATTGAAAAAGCTCCTGCAACAATATAGTGGCAATTTAATTTAACATCTAATGGAGTAGTAATAGCTGCAGTAAAACTGTTTCCTGCTGCGTTAGTACCTGAAGCTGAACCAGTGATTAAATATTCGTCATCGCTCCAAGTAGGTGTGCTTTCCCCTGCAATCCACTCACGAGTACGAGATGAAGTCCAAGTGATAGTTCCGCCACCGTTAGCTTTAATAATGGTACCGTTAACAGAGATAGAGAAAGTTAAATGCCCTGCACCATTGTACCCATTATTAGTAACTGTTTTAGTCCCCATAATTTGATTGTCATTTACATAATAGTTAGTAAATGTGATGGTGTGAGAAGAACCAGCATCTCGGTAGCGACCACTCCAAGTAACATTGATAGTCCCTCTACGGTATCTTCCATCCTGACACAAACAGTTTACAGTTGCGTTGTTTCCACTTCCAAAAGTAATGCTCATTGTGTGAGTACCCGGAACAGGATTGGTAGTTGTGTCGATAAGTATACTAAACGCACATAAACTACAAATTCCTTTTTCTCCTGAAGTATTAACAGGCGAATAAGAAGTTACGTTGTTGTTAATTGCTTGGTCAGCGATGTTGTGCACATCGTTGTAAGTGCCCTCTGCCAAAGCATTGTCTGATGCTGCGGCAGTGTCATTGTCAGTGTTGTCTGTTTTTTTCTTACAAGAAGAAAAAAGAATACCTACTGTAGCTGCTACGAAAAGGTATTTAACCATTGATTTTGTTTTCATTTCTTTTGTTTTTAGTTTATTAATTATTGTTTTTGTTTTTAGTTTTAAACTGATTTGCTTCTATGACGAGGCGATAATATCAAAGTTTAATGCAAAGGTAAAATATTTTTCTACATACGTTATCA
>CAILDT010000339.1 GCA_903833025.1 uncultured Bacteroidota bacterium
ATCTTCAAATATGCTATCAATGGAGATATGATGAGCATTGCACCTAATCCGTTTACTTCACAAACAATTATTACTTTTGCTGAAGAACAAAAAAATAGTGCTTTAAAAGTTACTGACGTGCTTGGTAATGTTGTATTTCAAACAACCATCAATAGCCGCCAATTTACTATTGATATGAGTAGCTATGCAAAGGGAATTTATTTTGTAAATGTTACAAACGAAAGTAAATCATCAAACAAAAAAATAGTTCTCGAATAGATAAAGAACAACAATGTTGAAATACCGCTTCGGATAATCTGAAGCGGTATTTTTATTTTAACTCCTTATCTTTTAAAAGCAATGAACAGAAGAAATTTTTTAAGAACCACCAGCGTAGTTAGTGCCGCAGCTTTAATTCAGCAAAACGCTATTGCTGGTAATGTTACCAAAGAACAACTAACATCCGATATCGATTCGACAGTAATAAAAAATATTCAACAACGAATAAAACCTATTTCTGCCGAAGAATATATACAGCGTCAAGCAAATGCACAAAAGCTGATGGCAGAAAATAAAATAGACGCCATATTGATGGAAGGTGGCACATCTCTCAATTATTTCACTGGAGCTCAGTGGGGTAGAAGCGAGCGATTGTTTACACTAATACTTCCACAAAAGGGAGAACCAATGTTTATAGCTCCTAAGTTTGAAGAGGGACGAGCAAAAGAACAAACAGGCAAAGCAAAACTTTTTACGTGGGAAGAAAACGAAAGCCCATACGAATTAATAAAGCAAGTACTTAAAGATAACAATTTGTTAACTTCTAATTTTGGGATAGAAGAAACGGTGCGATATTTTGTTAGCGAAAATTTAGCGAAAACAATTCCTACACTACACATACTTCCCGCAATGTTTGTTACTGCAGGATGCAGAAGTATAAAATCGGAACACGAAATGGAACTGATGCAAATAGCTAATGATATTACTGCCGAAGTTTATAAAGTAGCTGTAAAACAATTGAAAGAAGGAATGGGAGAAAGAGAGTTCGCGGGCATTGTTTCAAAACTATTTTCAGAATTTGGAGTTTCTGGTGGCGCATTGGTTTTATTTGGCGAAGCATCTGCATATCCTCACGGACTTGTAAAAGAAACAAAATTAAAACAAGGCGATATTGTACTGATTGATGGAGGTTGCACAGTAGAGGGGTATGATTCAGACATTACAAGAACAACTGTTTTCGGAAAGTCAACCGACAAAATGATGAAAGTATGGGAAATAGTTAGCAAGGCACAAAACGAAGCATTAAAAACAGCAAAACCAAAGATGCAAGCAGAACTGGTAGATGCCGCAGCAAGAAAAATAATTACGGATGCAGGATATGGACCAGGATATAAGTATTTCACCCATCGCCTTGGGCACGGCATAGGTATGGATGGTCACGAATGGTTTTATTTAGTTGGAGGTAATAAGCGCGAGCTATATAAATACAATGTTTTCAGCAATGAACCTGGAATATATATCATTGGAGAATTTGGTATTCGTATAGAAGATGAAATGCTGATAACGGAAAATGGTGCTAAACTTTTATAATAGCTGAAAAATGGGTGTATAGATGAG
>CAILDT010000340.1 GCA_903833025.1 uncultured Bacteroidota bacterium
AAATTTTATGATTTCTTCTAAATTTCCTTCTTCTACGATTTCTCGAAAAAACATTATTAATTTTCGATTACAAAAAATAAAAAGAGAAATACAATCGATTATTGATGATATTGAAAAAGAGGATGATTACAGATTTTCTTCGATAATGATTTATTTACAATTATTTCAATACCAGTTAGAGAAATCGGAAGATGCTGTTTTTGATATTAATGGACAGATTGTTTGATATTAACGGGTAGCTTTTGCGAATTTGCTATCTAGAAAAGAATGTGATGCTTGAGGTTTTTGGTTATGAACATAGTAGGATGCTGGAAGAGTAGTGGGGTTTACAGGGGCTGAATTGGGTTTGAATAAGGATCCCATCAAAGACATACTGGGCTTCTTGTTCGTCTTATGCAGTGTGGAATTCGTCATCTTTATATATACGTCTTAGAAAAAGTTTGCGCTAAATCATTAATTGACAGGAGGTTGAACCATATTTTCAAATTTATCATTGATTTCTTTTACAGTTTTGAGCTCTAAATAGTGTTTCTTCTGAAATTCTTCCCGAATTTTATCAGTCCTTCGATTTGTCTCATAAACATTGTATACCGCAACTGGAAGAACTCCGATAACACCTCCCATATTTAATATATATTCACAATATAAAATAATGACATTCTTTAATTTTGAAACTTTCCGAAAAACAAAAAACTTTAACAATGAAACTTATGATTTAGGAATAAAAGAAGAAAAAGAATTATTGCCTATTTTGAAAACGTTTTTTAAAGATCCATTGATTCACAGTTTACCAGAAGGCAATGTTTTCGATTTTAAAGGAGAAAAAAAGGTCATCGAACTCAAATCTAGAACCAACTTTTCTTATTCTTTCAAAGACACAGCTATTGGTCTCAACAAAATCAGAGCAGCCAGAAAAGCAGGTTGTGATGTCTATTTTGTATTTAAATTCGTTGACCAAATAATGTACTGGAAATATGATCCATCTGTGGTTTTGCGAGAAGGGTTGGTTTTCAACGTTTCTCATTGTTTCATTCCTGTAATAATATTAACTAGGATTTATATAACAGATGTTTAATTATTTTCAGAAGCTTTTTAGGCGTATCAGTTTTAAGCTTTTTATATACACAATTTATATCCAAAACCAATGGAAGAAATTCATTACGAAATAACATTAAAGTTTCCTTGTTTTTGCAAGGTTGCTGAGTTTCTCAGAGATTTAGAGAACTGGCAAGCGTGGAAACAACAGAAGGCTGACAAACGAGAGGCTGACCAACGGGGGAAACATACTAAGGAATTCCATCAAAGAGCACGACAATTTCAAGCAGATCATCCAATGTTTAGCTATCGTGAATGCTACAAAATAGCTAATGAGAGAAGATAGGAGTAGGGGGCTACGCCCCCCTACGACCTCCCCCTTTGTTTTTGTTTACTACTTTATTTTAAAAAGTAATATATATAAATCAATGGATTTGGACCCTGTTAATAAAACGATTTCAATAATTGCGAAGCGTGGTTCCGGTAAGAGCGTCCTTTGCAAGCATATTGTCGAGACAAATCACCAC
>CAILDT010000341.1 GCA_903833025.1 uncultured Bacteroidota bacterium
GACAACATAAAACTATTTGTTTGTAATAAATACAATAATAATCATAAAATAGGAATGGATGCAAAATCGGGGATAGGATTAAAAAATCTGAAAAGGAGATTAAATTTATTGTACCCGGAAAAGCACGTGATTACTGATTATATTAAAGAAAATAAATTTGTAGCTAAACTAAAAATACAACTAAAATGATAAACTGCCTTGCCATTGATGATGAAACCCTTGCGCTGGATTTGCTGGAAGATAATATCCGCCAGGTGCCTTTTTTACATTTAGTAAAACGATGTAAAAATGCTTATGAAGCAATAGAAATAATTAAAGAGAAAAAAATAGATTTAGTTTTTCTCGACCTACAAATGCCTGGAATCAATGGTATGCAGTTTCTGGAAAGTTTGCAAACCCGCCCAATGGTTATCCTTATTACTGCTTTTAAGCAATATGCACTTGAAGGATATAGCTTGGATGTCCTTGATTATTTGGTAAAACCGGTTCCGTTCGAACGGTTTTTGAAGGCGACAAACAAAGCGTTAGAATATTATAATCTTAAAAACAACCAAGCTATAAAGCAGGAAGTTCCAATAGATTATTGTTTTGTGAGTTCGGAGTATAATTTGGTAAAAATAATGGTTAACGAGGTTTTGTATATTGAGGGGCAAAAAGATTATATTTCAATACACGTTAATAGTAGCGAAAAGCCAGTGGTTACCCGCATGAGTTTGAAAGATATGGAAGAAAAATGCCCTGCGGGGAAATTTATGAGGGTTCATAAATCATTTATTGTTGCTTTAGATAAAATAACTTCAATTAGGGCAAATGTTATTACTATTGGGGAAGCCAAAATTCCGATTGGGGATAATTACAGAACCGAGTTTTTTAATGTTATTAACCCAGAAGCGGATAAGAAATAGTGCTAAATTAATATTACGTTTCAGTAGTTGTTAAATTTTCTGTCGGGAGAAAATAATATATCCGTCTAAGAAAATTATATTTCCGTCCAGAAAAAGTGGTTTAAATACAAATTTATTAGTTTCATCTCATAATTTTGTGTTTTTGTATATAAATTTTTAATACATTTGCACCTGAATAGTTAGGGGTAGAGTACTAATTATTCTAAATTGTTGGTAGGTAAAGTCCCGCAGAAATGCGGGATTTTATTTGAAAGTAACTATTACCGCTTAAAATCAAACCTTTTTATATGGCAATACTGATAAAAATAAATGGTGAAATTACGAATGTGTATCCCAACAATAGAAAACATTTTACGAGCCGTGAAGTGGCTAATTTATTTTTTGGAGTGCAGAAAGGGAATGTGGAAACAATAGAATTGGCTGGGGGTGAAAAGCCAACTTTAAAAGTGTGGTGTGATGGAGATGCGGAACTAAAAAAGCTGGGGCTAAATAAAGATGCGAGTGCAATTGGGGTGTTGTATAATGGTAAGAGTTTGAGGGGTGATGTGTTAGTGGAGGGAGATGTGCAATTAGTGCTGGATGAAATAAAATTAAATACGGAGAAGCTTAATTTTTCGCCAATAAAGAGCGGTAATAAATAAAGGAACTGCTAAAAAAAGTAATAATTGTGGATAATAAAGAGAAAATAATTATTACGAATTCGTTTGGGACGGTAACAAACGAAAGGATTGTATTTAATACTAAGTATGGTACTGAAGAGATGGGTGTGAGAGATGTGTATTCGGTTTCGTTTAGTAGAACTCATAATGCGGTGCCAGCGATTATTTATTCTGTGTTGAGTGTTGCGGTGTTGGTTGGGGTTTATTTTGTGGAGAGTACACCAGATTTGTTTGAGGTGATTCCGAAGTTGGTGGTTATTTTGGGTATTGTGGTTGGAGGTGGTTTGTTTTTGCTTTCGATGGTTCAGTTTTTGGGACGGCACGTTTTGAAGATAAATGAGGTGGGGGATGAGAGGAGGATGATTGATGTAAAATTATCTTTGACAAAGGAGGGGCGGGATTTTGCGGAGGCGATTGAACGGAACTTGCCGGGGGAATAGGGTTTATTTTGATATTTGGTTTGTTGCCTGCTTTGAGAAATTGGAGTGGGTTTTTTGTTGGTTTTTGTGTCTGGTTGTTTTTGGAATTTGGAGGTTTTGTGCAAAAAGCTGGTTTTTAGCGAAAGTGCACCTCTGTATGGTAAAAATAACATCAAGGTTCTCATTCTTAACATCAAGGTTCTCGTTCGTAAGGTTAAGGTTCTCATTCTTAACATCAAGGTTCTCGTTCGCAAGGTTAAGGTTCTCATTCTTAACATCAAGGTTCTCATTCGCAAGGTTAAGGTTCTCATTCGTAAGGTTAAGGTTCTCATTCTTAACATCAAGGTTCTCGTTCGCAAGGTTAAGGTTCTCATTCGCAACATCAAGGTTCTCGTTCGCAAGAACAAAGTGGGCATTCGTAAGAGTTTGGTTTGAAATGGTTATGAAAAGCGATGAATTTGCTATCTGCGCCCGACCCGCGCGAAGTATACTTTGAGACCTCACCCCCTGCCCCTCCCCTTGAAAAAAGGGGAGGGGTGCCAAGGTGTGACGGTTGTTCTTAAAAGGTTATCACTTCGACAGGCTCAGTAACCGAAGGGTGATGCTCTTGCCATTTGCGCCCGACCCGCGCGAAGTATACTTTTTTTGCCTTTGCGCCGCAGGCAATTTATTAAAGAAAAAAAGATACCGCGTGTGGGCGGGGAGGAATGTTGCGACGGAGTGGGGATGTTGCCGCCCAAAAAATAATGGTACCACCCCCTTTATCCCCCTCCTTGAAAAAAGGAGGGGGTGTTTATTAATTGATAATTGATAATGGGATTTGTTTTGATAGTTTTTATTACTTTTGCGGAATGGGAAGGATTATGGCGATTGATTATGGGAGTAAGCGTGTGGGTGTCGCGGTTACTGATGAGTTGCAGTTGATTGCAACTGGTTTGACGACGGTGCATTCGAAGGATGTGATTGATTTTTTAAGGAGTTATTTGGAAAGGGAGGTGGTGGATTGTATTGTGGTGGGTGAGGCGAAGGGTTTGGATGGTAAGGCGGGTGATTCGGCACGGTTTATTGAGCCGTTTGTGGTGCATTTGAAACGGACGTTTCCGCAGGTTAAGGTGGTGAGGGAGGATGAAAGGTTTACTTCTAAAATGGCTTTTCAGACGATGATTGATAGTGGGTTGGGGAAAAAAGCGAGGCGGAATAAGGCGTTGGTGGATGAGATTAGTGCGGTGATTATTTTGCAGAGTTATATGGGGAGAAGTAAGGAGTAAGGAGTAAGGAGTAAGGAGTAAGGAGTTATGAGTTATGAATTATGAGTTATGAATTTTAAATTTTAAATTGTTTTTATGGTTTTACCTATTGTTGCTTATGGCGACCCGGTGTTGAGAAAAACGGGTGAGGAGATTGGGAGGGATTATGCGGGGTTGGGGGATTTGATTGCGAATATGTTTGATACGATGCACAATGCTGCTGGTGTGGGGCTTGCTGCGCCGCAGGTTGGGAAACCGATTCGGTTGTTTATTGTGGAGACGAAGCCGTTTAGTGTGAGGGATGAGGAGGATAAGGATGATGATGAGGAGGAGTTTACGGTGGAGGAGCGGAAGTTGTTGGAGAGTTTTAGGAGGGTGTTTATTAATGCGAAAGTATTGGGTGAAACGGGTGATGAGTGGAAATATAATGAGGGTTGTTTGAGTATTCCGAAGGTTAGGGAGGATGTGTTTCGGAAGGCAACGGTGCGGATTCAGTATTATGATGAGCATTTTGTGTTTTATGATGAGGTGTTTACGGGGTTGATTGCGAGGGTGATTCAGCACGAGTACGACCATATTGAGGGGAAGTTGTTTACGGATAAAATTAGTCCGCTACGCAGGAGGATGATTCAGAGGAGGTTGAATGATATTTCGAAGGGGTTGGTGGATGTGAAGTATAGGATGCGGTTTCCGAATATGAAGAAGTTTTAATTTGCCTCACCCCCTGCCTCCCGCAGAAAGGCGGGACAGGCTCTCTCTAAAGGGGAGGGGTGGCGGTGTGACTGTAGTTTCGGATGAGATATAATTTATTATAGACCCCACCCCCTGCCTCCCGCTGAAAGGCGGGACAGGCTCTCTCCCAAAGGAGAGGGGTGACGAGGTGTGACGGTTGTTTTCTGATATAAATAATTTTAATTTTTAGTTTGAAATATGAAAAATTTAAAAATGTTTTTAGTGGTGGGTATTGTGTTGTTTGTTGCTGGTTGTGGTAATGAAAATAAAACACCAACTGAAAGTGCAGGTTTGAAAACGGTGGGTAGGGAGCAATATGTTTTGCAAATAAAAAAATGGGAAGCGGAGATGCATAAATCGTTGGAGTTAAATACTGTTACTGCAAGTCAGGCAATTAAAGCTTATACTGATTTTGTGAATGCGTTTCCGGCGGATTCGTTGGCTCCTGATTTTTTGTTTAAGAGTGGGGAGATTGCTACTGCTACCAAACAATATCCGCAAGCGTTAATGTTTTATGAAACTATTACGAGTAAGTATCCGAAATATAAGTTGGTGGATGTGAGTTTGTATTTGCAAGGGGTTTTGTTGGATAATTATTTGAATGATGATGCAAAGGCGAAAGTTATTTATGAGCAGGTGATTGCGAAGTATCCTGAAAGCAGCTATGCGAGGGATGCAAGGGCGGCGATTGGTAATTTAGGAAAATCGGATGAGGAGTTGATAAAGGAGTTTGAGAAGAAGAATGGGGTTAAATAGTTTACCTCCCCCCCTGCTCCTCCCCTTAAAAAGGGGAGGGCTGCCAAGGTGTGACGTAGGCTTTTTGGAGTGGCTTAGTTAAATTCTTTTTCTAAAAGTTCTTTTAGACGTTCGATAGTTAATGCGTGTTTTAATTCCCCTTCTTTAGAAAAAGAAATTTCTCCAGTTTGTTCGGACACTACAATTGCAATAGCGTCAGTATTTTCGGTGATGCCAACTGCGGCTCTGTGTCGCATCCCTAAATGAGCAGGAAAATCAGTATGTTCGGTAACAGGTAAAACACAACGGGCGGCAACAATGGTGTTATCTGAAATGATAACTGCGCCATCGTGAAGTGGAGAATTTTTATAGAAAATACTTTCGAGCATTCGAACAGAAACTTTTGCGTCAATAGAATCGCCTGTGTTGGCGTAAAATTTCAGTTCATTATTTTTTGTAATAATAATTATTGCGCCTGTTTTTGTTTCGCTCATATTTTTGCAGGATTTAAGTATCGCATTAATATCTAACAGCTGTGCTTGTTTTGTTTGCCATTTAAAATCGAATAAGTTTTTACTTAGTTTTCCTTTTCTGAAAATATCAGAAGTACCAATGAATAATAAAAATCTTCGTAGTTCCTGTTGAAAAACAATGAGGAGGGCGATGAAACCAACATCAATAAATTTGCTAAGGATGCTACCAAACAAGGGCATATCTAATGCTTTTACAACTAACCAAAGAAGATAGAATAAAATGATGCCGATAAATATATTAATGGCAACTGTACCTTTTACAATGTAATAGAGTTGGTAAATAAGTGTGGCGACTAAAAGAATATCTACCACATCAATCCAACGGATAGAAATAAATAAGGGGATGAATAAATTTATCATACCACAAGTATAGGGAATTTTAAAATAGTATGACGTTGTTAATATATTTTTAACACTTTTTAAAAAATAAATTTGGTCAGGTGAAAAATTAGTATTTACTTTGCAGCTCAAAGTACTTTTTATTTATTCAAAAATGACAGAAGAAAAAGAACATTTACAGGCACTAACAGATATACGTTCAATGATGGAACGTTCGTCCCGCTTCATATCGCTAAGTGGGTTATCAGGAATTTTCTCAGGAATATTTGCATTAATAGGTGCGTATGTTGCTTATCTGATTTTAATAAATATATCTCTTCGCGACTGGAAAGCAGATTCGTTTAATGATGTTATTACTTATTTATTTATTGATGCGGCTGTTGTTTTAATAGCATCCTTAACGGTAGGTACCTTATTAACTATTCGTAATTCAAAAAAGAAGGGGGTAAAAATTTGGGATAAAACTTCTAAGCGATTACTTATTAATTTAATGATTCCATTAGTAACGGGTGGGTTGTTTTGTTTAGTAATGTTGTATCACGGCATTATTGGTTTGGTGGCTCCTGCTACTTTAATTTTTTATGGCTTGGCTTTAATCAATGCGAGTAAATATACTTATAACGATATTCGTTATTTGGGAATATGTGAAATAGTATTGGGATTATGTGCCTCGCTTAATGTTGGGTATGGATTATATTTTTGGGCGGCAGGGTTTGGTTTGCTTCATATAATATACGGAGCGGTGATGTATTTTAAATATGAAAGGAATTAATTAAGACGATTAAGAGAATTGAAAAAACACATACAAAATTTAAATAAAGCTTTTGAAAACCGGATTCGTTTGGGAATTATGTCGATACTGATGGTAAACGATTGGGTAGAATTTGGAACAATGAAAGAAATGCTTGATATAACAGATGGTAATTTAGCTTCTCATATTTCCGCTTTGGAAAAGCTGGAGTATGTGGAAGTGAGAAAACAATTTATAGGTAAAAAACCAAATACAATGTATGGTGTAACAAGATTAGGGAAAAAGGCATTTAACTTACACCTTGATACTTTAGAAAAGATTTTGAAAAACAGGGATTAATATTTTTTTAGCTACTTACTTTGAATTGCAAAGTACTTTTTAATAATTTAATTTATATACAATGACAAAAACAATCAAACACTTCCGCTCAAAGTTATTGGAATTGCTGACTCATAAGTTTGCACTGCCATTAATTTCAAAGTTTAGAAAAACAAAATCGTTTCCTTATACAATGGAACAGCTACAACAATTTCCTGATAACACGTTAGGAAAAGATTTGGTTTTGTATTTGCAAAAAATGAATTTTAAATTAATAAAAGGGTACGAGCGTCACGATTGCAAACATATTATTTTGCAATATGAAATGAATGAATTGGGTGAAGCCCGAATGCAGTTTTATTTTCTGGGCAACAGGCATTATTCTTTGCCGGTAGTTAGCACGGTTATTATTTGTTTTTTCTTGATGCCTGAGCACTGGACAAAGTTTTATTACGAATTTAAGAAAGGGAGAAAAACAAAAACATTTGATGATGTTGATTTTAACGCTATCGTTTTAATGAATACAGAAGATTTAAGGAAACAATATAAAAACTTATAACTATGAAAGAAATAAATGAAATCAAATTAAAAACATCCATCAAAAGATGGATAATTATATTTATCGTGTTTTTGATATTAAGTGGTGTTACTGCTTTTCCTATTGAAACAGAGCTTTCCTTTTTAGTAAATCGTTCCTCTTCTTTTCCACTATTTATGCAAAATTGGTTAGCAACTATCTACACTGCTGTGAAAGAAACTAATGCAAACTTCCCTCATTTATCTTATGGTACTGATTGGCTTGCGTTTGCTCACATCGTTATTGCAACTGCTTTTATTGGTCCTTTAAAAGACCCAGTAAAAAATATTTGGGTAATACAATTTGGGATGATTGCCTGTATAATGATTTTCCCACTTGCTTTGATAGCTGGTCCCATAAGACATATCCCTTTCTTTTGGCAAATGATTGATTGCTCGTTTGGGGTTTTTGGAACAATTCCCTTATACGTTTGTTACAAAAAAATTAAAGTATTAGAAACGCTCAATAAATAAACAAATTTCAGGTTAACTATAAGTATTAATTAATATCAACTAAAAACAAAAACAAAATGAAAAAAAACGATTGGTCAATTATTATTTCTGTGTTGCTTTACAGCATATTGTTTTATAAACAATCAGCGGGAATAAATTTCTTTATTTTTAATATTTCAATTATTGGTTTATTGCTCTTCCGCAATCAAGCTTTATTGAAAAGTACTGTGTGGCTTTCCGTTGCTTTTGGGGCTTTGTTGTCGTCTTTTTTTATTTATCAATATGGAAGTGCATTAGCAATTGTTGCTAATATGTTTTCATTATTTATTCTTTCTGCTTTGAGTATTGATACTCGTACCTCTTTTCTTACAAGTCTTTTTCTTACTATTTGTTCTACCGGTTCTTCTTGTGTGTTTATGTTTATTGATTGGGTAAACAGAAAAAGTAAACACATAGAAGGTGCTTATAAACGTCCGTTTTATGTAAAACTATTTTTAATTGTTATTCCATTTCTCATTGCTCTTTTGTTTTTCTTTTTCTACCAAACCGCAAATCCATTGTTTTACAATTTCACAAAAGACATTAATCTCGATTTTATTTCCTTTGCTTGGATATGTTTTACCATCAGTGGATTATTATTGATGTATGGATTTTTTCATAATCAGAAAATGAAATCTGTTGTGAATATTGATGCTAATGCTGCCATAAGTCTTACCCCTGAAATTGCTTCTCGCAAAAACTTTTTGAATGGCTTAATGCGTTTGGATACTGAAACTATTTCCGGTATCGTTTTGTTTTCAATGCTTAATATTTTATTGCTATTTGTTAACGTGCTTGATGTGCATTTTTTATGGTTCGATGGCAAGTTGCCCAAAGGTGTCGACCATAAAGCCTTTGTACACGATGGTATTGGAACTCTTATCACATCAATAATTGTTGCAATCATTATTATTTTGTTTTATTTCAGAGGAGAACTTAATTTTTATAAAAAGAGTAAAGGAATAAAACTGATGACTTATATCTGGATTATTCAAAACATTTTTATGATACTCTCAACTGCCTTCCGAAACGAAATGTATATTGATGAATCTGGAATATCATATAAAAAGATTGGCGTATATGTTTATTTAATTCTCGCATTGGTTGGTTTGGCAACTACTTTTATTAAAGTATGGAAAGTAAAAACCAATTGGTATTTGTTCAGAGTTAATGCGGCTGTTTATTTTTATTTTCTTGTACTTTCTTGTGTATTCAATTGGGATGTAATAATTACTGATTTCAATATTAAGAAACACGATGTAGAACATAAGAAACTTGAGAAATATCTTTTGCTCGATTTAAGTTATAAGAATCTCCCTCAACTATTATCACTATCAGATACTGTTGCAAACGCTGATGATTACAAAGCAAGGGATTATTATAATTTTTCACGAGGTGTTTATTATTACAATTTTAAATCGGGGTTAGCTGAAAAGTTATATGATTTTATGGACGACTATAGTAAATTAGATTGGCAATCTACCTGCGCGGAAAAAACAAGAGTTTATCATCAGCTATTGGAAATGAAAGATGTAGTTGATACGCTTCGCTTCGAGAATAAGTATTTACAAACTTTAAAACCACTACAGCCATTTACTAATCTTCGTGCTCTCGAAATTACGAATGGAAACCTTACTGATTTATCAGAATTAAAATCGTTTACAAAGCTCGAAAAACTTACATTGAGCAATTGCCAAATAGATACTTTACTTCAACTTCCTCATTTAATTGCCTTGCGAGAATTAAATATATCGAGCAATAATATTAATGATTTAAAACCATTAAGATATTTAACCAACCTCGAAACACTTGATATTTCAGGCAGAAACTACATCCTAGATTATTCACCATTATTAAATTTAATAAAATTAAAACATTTAATTATTGGCGGAATAACCGAAACTGACCTCGAAATATTAAATCGTCATTTCCCGAATGTGAAAATAGATGCTAATATTATTAGCGCTTATCAACCAAGAGAATGAAACCAATAGTAAAAACAATTTTATGGCTCACCATATTTAGTATTGCGATGGGCTATCTGGAAACGGCTGTGGTTGTGTACTTACGGAAAATATATTATCCTGATGGATTTAAGTTTCCTTTAGTTCCAGTTACTCGCGATATTGCAACTACTGAATTTTGGCGCGAAGCAGCAACAATTATTATGCTGATTGGTGCTGGTGCAATGGCTGGTAAAAACAAGGTGGAACGTTTTGTTTTCTTTCTTTACAGTTTTGCAATCTGGGATATTTTCTATTACGCATTTCTAAAAGTAATTTTAAATTGGCCCGAATCTTTATTCACCTGGGATATTTTATTTCTTATTCCAGTACCTTGGGTTGGTCCCGTTATAGCACCTTGCATTGTTTCTTTAACAATGATAGTGCTTACATTTATCATTATTTATTTTCAAGAAAAAGGAAAATACATTCGCATAACATTTTTCGAATGGCTCTTATTTATCTTTGGTAGCATCGCTTCTATCGTTTCATTTATGAGGGATTATATTATTTATATTTCTAAATACGGAAACGATAAAGGAGTCTGGACACTATCAAGCAATAAAAATATGTTTGATGAAGTAAAAAATTATATTCCTCAACATTTTAGCTGGTGGTTGTTTCTAACAGGCGAAACAATAGTACTAATTGCAATCCTAATGATTTACCAAAGATTAAAAAAACAATAACAATGACAAATAAATTAATTAAAGTAATGGCAATATCATCAGCAATGAGCGTGATGTTATTTTTATTCCGAATGCAATGGAGCGGTAGTCTGTTCGGTATATTTCTTATTTGGAATTTATTTCTCGCTTGGCTTCCATTTCTTTTCGCGTTAGCATTGGCAGAGGTAAACAAAACTTCTTCTTCTCGCTGGAAGAGAGTTTTATTATTTGGCGGATGGTTATTATTCTTCCCAAACTCGCCATATATTCTAACCGATTTGTTTCATCTGCATTTACGTGCTGATGTTCCGCTTTGGTTCGATTTAATATTGATTCTATCTTTTGCTTGGAATGGTTTGCTACTTGGCTACGCGTCCCTGTTTGAAATACAACACTTCCTAAAATCGCGATTATCAGCAGTTACAGTTAATTGTTTTATTGTAGGCTTAATGATACTTTGCAGTTTCGGAATTTACTTAGGTCGTTATCCCCGATTTAATAGTTGGGACATAATTGCAAACCCTATTGTTTTATTTTCCGACATATTTAATATGTTCCTCCATCCGCTCCACAACAATCGAATGATAGGTGTTACATTTTTCTTTTCTTTATTTTTGATTGTCAGTTACTGGACACTAAACACTTTAATAAATCATAAACACAATGAACAACAATAAACAATTTAGCATCGCTGATAGAATTAAGAGTTTTAGATTTGCGTTTGACGGAATAATTTCTTTTTTCAAAACCGAACACAATGCTTGGATTCATTTGCTTGCAACCATAGTTGTAATTACCGCAGGATTTATTTTCAAAATAAATAGTACCGAATGGTGTTGTGTAATCACAGCCATTGTACTGGTAATAATTACTGAAATGATAAACACTGCCATCGAAATTTTGTGTGATGTAGTTTCC
>CAILDT010000342.1 GCA_903833025.1 uncultured Bacteroidota bacterium
AACCTTTAAATTTAAATACAATGGCTTTCGAATTACCAAAATTAAAGTATGAATACTCCTCGTTGGAGCCGCATATTGATGCACGCACAATGGAAATACATCATTCCAAACATCATCAAGCGTATGTTACTAATCTCAACAATGCAATAGCTGGTACTGATGCAGAGAAGTTAACGATTGAAGAAATATGTAAAAACATTTCTAAATATCCAATGCCTGTGCGCAATAATGGTGGCGGGCATTATAACCACTCAATGTTTTGGGAAAGTATGGCACCAAGCACTGGTGGCGAACCAGAAGGAGATTTATTAGTTGCTATTAATAGCGCATTCAAATCGTTTCCCGATTTTAAAGCACAGTTTGCTGCCGCTGCCGCTACTCGTTTTGGTTCGGGCTGGGCGTGGCTTATTGTGCAGGATAAAAAACTTGTTGTTAGTTCAACTCCTAATCAAGATAACCCGTTGATGGATGTTGCAGAAGTAAAAGGACATCCGATATTGGGAATTGATGTGTGGGAACACGCATATTACTTACATTATCAAAACAGAAGACCAGATTATGTTGCCGCATTTTGGAACGTGATTAACTGGAACGAAGTAGCGAAACGCTTTAAAGAAGCCAAGTAACAAACAACTAAATAATAAAACGGGGATGTGTAATAACATCCCCGTTTTTATTTCCGCTAATGAAAAGATTTTTTTCATACGTTGTATTCCTTTTGATATTTACCTGTTCAGCGTCTTATGCAAAAGCATCAGCGTCCATAGAAAACAGAACTATTTCCATTGTAATTACCGATACTGTGCTTAAAACAACAGACACGATACACACAAGTTCTTTAGGTGTTGCAACAGATTCTACCTTTTCGCCCACACACAACGGCGAACTAAAAAAGAAAATAGTTGCTGCGCTGTTTGCATTTCCGTTTCCTTTCGGGTTTATAGGCGCACACCGTGTAATGCTTGGTACAAAGCCGTGGATACCTATAGTATATGCAGCAACATTTGGTGGTTGTTTTGGGATAATTCCATTAATAGATTTCTGTGTTATTGTTTTTAGTAAAGATATTAAACAGTACGAAAACAACCCGCACGTATTTATGTGGATAAAATAAATGTCGGATGACCGATGTTCGATGACTAAGTAAGGAAAATGAAATTCGTAATTCGTTAAAATTTGTAATTCGTAGGAAGATGAAAGTAGGTTTATTCTTCGGGTCGTTTAATCCAATACACGTTGGGCATTTGGTAATAGCTAATTATATGTTAGAGTTTACCGATTTAGAAAGAATATGGTTTGTGGTGTCTCCACAGAATCCGTTAAAGAAAAAACAAAGTTTACTTGATGAAAAACAACGCTTGCATTTGGTACAACTGGCAATTGGCGACAGCAATAAATATAAAGCAAGTAATATCGAATTTAAACTTCCGCAACCGTCTTATACCATAAACACATTAACACATTTGCAAGAGAAGTTTCCTCAACATCAGTTTGTGTTGATTATGGGAGCAGATAATTTGCAGAGTTTTCATAAATGGAAAAACTATGAAGAGATATTAAAACAGTATGAGTTATTTGTTTACCCCCGAACCAATAGCAATGGCGGTGATTTAATTAAGCATCCTAAAGTAAAAATGGTGAATGCTCCACTTATGGAATTATCTTCCACATTTATCCGGCAAGCAATAAAAGATAAAAAGGACGTTCGATATTATATGCCCGATGAAGTTTGGCATTATATTAAAGGGATGCACTTTTATGAAAAATAATTGTTGACGAACTTGTTTTTCTTATTACTTTTGGTTTCCTTAATTTGAAGATTGATTCGTGAAAATGAAAAGACACATATTTGTATTATTAGTTTGTTCCTTAATCCTAATTCGTACCAATACTTTTGCGCAAGCAAAGTATTATCCTGGTTATGTTATTCAGTTAACCGGCGATACGCTAAGAGGCGAAATAAAAAAGAATACCAAAAGAGATTATGATAATTTTGTGAAAGTTGCTTATCGAAAAAGTGAAGGGAACGACATAAAAACATTCGGACCAAAAAAGATAAAAGGGTATTGGGTGGATAGCACTACTTTTGTTACTCGTATGATTGAAGAAGATTTGGTGTTTGTAAAACGGATGTCGTGCGACACAGCTACTACTGTTGTGTATGAAGCACAGGTACAATACGAGCAAGTAGGAGAAGTGAAAGTGGGAACAGATTATTATTTCGAAAAGCCAACAAAGGAATTTGTAAAGATAAAATCGAAGAAGGCGTTAAAATATATTGAAGACAACAAACTAAAACATAAGAAAATAGAATTTGCCGACCTTGGAATTAAGTAATGCGTTACTTTATTATCTTTTCTTCTGAAAAAACAACTTTATTATTTCCCCACATTCCTCGCTTAACATACCAGCTATCACTTCTGTTTTTGGATGCAGCACTTTGTTTTCAGTTAATAAATTAAATCCTCTTTTAGTATCGGGTGCTCCGTAAACCAATTTGCCAAGCTGTGCCCACGCAATAGCTCCGGCGCACATTACGCAGGGTTCGAGGGTAACATATAAAGTGCATTCATTTAAATACTTTCCTCCTAAATAATTGGCAGCCGAAGTAATTGCCTGCATCTCCGCGTGTGCAGTTACATCATTTAATCGTTCGGTAAGATTATGTGCACGCGCTATTATTTTATTGTCGCACACCACAATTGCACCCACAGGTATTTCGTCTGCATCAAAAGCTCTTTGGGCTTCTTTGAATGCTTCACGCATAAAATGGTCGTGCGAAAAAATGCTTAATTCCATTGCGTAAAGATAAGGGAGAAAACAGAATGGATTAATTTATTTATTACCTTCGTTCTCCTTTTTAAAAATAAATATGAGCGAATTAAATAAACTTACTGCTATATCTCCAGTTGATGGCAGATATAGAAACATTACCGAAAAACTTGCGGATTACTTTTCGGAAGCTGCATTGATTAAATACCGTGTGAAGGTGGAAATTGAATACTTTATTGCTTTATGCGAATTGCCTTTGCCACAATTAAAGCAGGTAGATAAATCTGTGTTTCCTGCTTTGCGAAACATCTATTTAAATTTTAATGAGGCTGATGCACAACAGATAAAAGATACTGAAAAGATTACTAATCACGATGTGAAAGCGGTAGAATATTTTATCAAAGAAAAGTTTGACACGTTAAACCTAAGCAAAGAAAAAGAATTTGTTCACTTTGGTTTAACCTCACAGGATATTAATAATACTGCCATTCCGCTGTCAATTAAAGATGCAATGGAGCAATGTTTGTGCGCTGCGTTAGATAGTATTTACGACAAGTTATATGCATTAAGCAACGAATGGCAAGATGTTTCTATGCTTGCCCGTACTCACGGACAACCAGCTTCACCAACCAGATTAGGGAAAGAGATTGAGGTGTTTGGAAATCGTTTGGAAAATCAATTGGTTTGCCTAGATAAAACAATTTACAGTGCAAAGTTTGGCGGTGCAACAGGTAATTTAAACGCTCACCACGTTGCCTATCCTGAAATAGATTGGAACAAATTTGCAAATGATTTTGTAAACAAAACGTTGGAACTATCCCGCTCTTACCCTACAACTCAAATAGAACACTACGATAATTTTGCTGCTTTCTGCGATAACCTTAAACGCATCAACACTATCTTGATTGATTTGAATCGCGATATATGGCAATACATTTCGATGGATTATTTCAAGCAGAAAATAAAAGAAGGAGAGATTGGTTCGTCGGCAATGCCGCATAAAGTAAACCCTATTGATTTCGAAAACTCCGAAGGCAACTTAGGCATTGCTAATGCTATGTTCGAACATTTTGCTGCCAAACTTCCCATCTCTCGTTTGCAACGCGATTTAACTGATTCCACTGTCTTGCGTAACGTTGGTGTTCCGTTGGCACATAGTTTAATTGCTTATACCTCTTTATTAAAGGGGTTGGATAAATTAATATTAAATAAACCAGCACTCGAAAAAGATTTGGAAAACAATTGGGCAGTAGTTGCCGAAGCCATTCAAACTATACTCCGTAGAGAAGGGTATCCAAAACCGTATGAAGCTTTAAAAGAACTTACCCGCACCAATACGCATATTACAAAGGAAAGTATCTCTGCTTTTATTGATACTTTAAAAGTGAGCGATAATATAAAAGAGGAATTGAAAAGGATTTCGCCACATAATTATACGGGGATATAAACTCATTTGAAAATAGCCCTCCTTAAATGAAAAGGTTAATTATTATTTTAGTTTTTATCTTAATTAATATCACAAATGCTTTTTCACTTTGGAATCACAAGGATACGCTAACATTTTTTCCTGCTCATTATTCGCTGAAAGTAGATGTTTTCAGAACGCTTTTTGAACAACCACAACTATCCTTTGAATATTGTTTTAAAAAGAACTTTAGTTTCGAATTAGGAGCAACTTACTTTAAAACTGGTGGAAGATCTTACGGATATTCAAGTATATTTGGTGACGTAGTTAACAGTATGGATATTGGACCTTGTGAAGGATATAATTTTTATGGAGATGTGAAATTGAAACTAAGAGGAGGGCATAAAAATACAGGAAGATTCTATGTGGGAATAGGAGGATTTTACAGATATGAAAATTGTAATAATGTAATTTGTGTTTATGAACCTAAACCAGTTAATCAGGGTGGTGATGTTTATATGAAAATGTCAGAAGAGTCTTTTACCACAGGAGGAAGAATTACAGCAGGAATTTTTATTCGACCCAAGAAATGGAAACGCTTATATATTAACCCATATATTGCTTTAGAATCTGGAATAAGCAGAGTTAATGCAAAAATTGATACAATGTGGGTAGCCAGTCTTCATAGTTTTCTTTCTAATTTTACTTATCCAACTTTTCCATATTATGTAAACAAAACTGGTTCTTCCTTTTTTGTTGAAATTGGTTTTAAAATAGGTTTCGGTTGGAAACAACCATATAGAAAACAAGAATAAATAAATAATAACTATGAAAACATTTAAATTAATCACCATCGCGCTTTTTTCTTTTGCTATTACTGCCTGCCATTCAGGTGATGATAAACAAAAACCAGTTACTGCTAATCAACCTAAAGATACAGTGGTTGCTGCGGTAAAAGAAAACTTCCCGAAGGGAGAAATTATAGAAAAGGTTGTTTGCAAAAGCGATGCTACGCAAAGTTATGCAATGTATTTGCCTTCTACTTATTCTATTGATAAAACATATCCTGTTGTTTATGCTTTTGATGCGCACGGCACAGGTAAGTTGCCTGTTTCGATGTATAAAGAGTTAGCCGAACAATACGGTTACATTCTTATAGGTTCCAACAATTCTAAAAACGGAACTCCGTTTGAAGAATCAGAAAGAATTGCGAACATACTGTTTGCTGATTCTCAAAATAGATTAGCAATAAATAACCAACGTATTTATTTATTAGGGTTTTCGGGTGGTGCAAGGGTGGCAAATGGTATTACCATTAAAAACGGTGCTATAGCAGGTGTTATTTGTTGTGGTGCTGCTGCGCCAGGATTTAATAGTGAGTATCCGCGAAACAATTATACTTGGCTGGGCATAGCAGGTGATGATGATTTTAATTCTGCCGAAATGCGCCAATATGATATGATAGATTTGGCTGGACATAATGTAAAACACGGCTTAATTTCGTTTGAAGGCAAACACGAATGGTGCCCCAAAGAGGTTATGGATGAAGCATTTTGGTGGGAAGAGTTATGCGAGATGCGAAAAGATGTGAAACTAAAAAACGATTCGTTGATTAAAAAAAGAGTTACTCCCATCATCAAACAAATAGAAACATTGATGAAAAATAATAAGGTGTATGATGCTTTTGTGTTGTGTAAAAAAACAATTAACTTCTATGACGGACTAACTGATTTAACCTATTGTTTATCTACTTTTAAAACATTAAAAACAAATGCCGATGTGGATAAAGGACTGAAAGCAGAAGAAAAAAGCTGGAGTGCGGATAAGGAATTACAGCAATATTATATGAAGGGATTTCAAACATTTGATTTGGACAGATGGAAAAAAGAAGTGACACAACTGAATGGAAAAATAAAAACGGAGCGCGACAAAAACACTATTCATTTATATAAACGTGTACTTGGCTATTTAAGTTTGGTAGCATATATGCAGGCGAGTGGTGCATTAAAACAAAACAGTTTGCCTGCGGCAGAATACTTTTGCAATGTATATGCGCTGGTGGACCCTACCAATTCGGAAGCATATTATTTAACAGCAACAGTAAATGCGATACAAGGCAACGAAAAAGGAGTAACCGATAATTTAAACAAAGCAGCTAAAAATGGTTTCAAAGATGCAGAACGATTTGTAGCCGATACTGTTTTTAATAAATACAAAAACTTGCCTGCTTGTTTGGAGTTTCAAAAGGTGATTGGAGGGAAGTAATAGCGATTTCTTTTTCTATTGGTCACGAAGCCCCACCACACATTTCAACGCTTTAACTTCTCGCCTACCGTCCCTACCGTCGAGTTTGAAGTAAGGTTTTCATATAAATAGATTCCAAAAGTAGGTTATTTTTAACAAAAGTGAAGAATGCCTTACCAAGAAAACGGCGGCGTCCTTATTATTAAGATTCAATATTAATATTCGATTGGTAACCGTTCTTTAAAATTGTATCGGCTTGTTTCGTCGGTTTCAGTTGTAAACAGTGAGAGATGGAAGCAAAAAAGCGTGACCGTCGTACACATTAGTTATTGAATAGGGCTATCACGCGTGAAATATGTCTTCAGTAACTGCTTAAGACGACGAGCACGCTTGAAATGTGTCTTCAGTAACTACTTAAGGCGACGGTCACGCGTGAAATGTGTCTTCAGCACTTGCCCAAAACATATTTCACGCGTGAAATATGTCTTCAGCACTTACTCAAAGCGACGAGCACGCATGAAATGTGTCTTCAGCACTTACCCAAAGCGACGAGCACGCTTGAAATATGTCTTCGGCACTTACCCAAGACGACGGTCACGCTTTTCAGGAGCTATTATCAACATAAAAGAACAAAAATCAGAGCAAGTAAATGAATTACAAATCAATTAAATACAATAAAAAAATGGTTGGTCCGATTGGGTTAAATCTAAACCTGTTACGCCATATTAACGGTTAATGATTAACAAAAAAAATCCCGCTCTAATTGTAGAGCGGGATTTATTATTTAGAAACTATCTATAAACTATCTAATAACAATTTTCTTGCTAACTGTTTTACCTCCGTTAGTAATATTAACGAAATACAATCCTGCAACTTTATCAGATAAATCAAGTAGAATAATATCGTTACTAATGGCACGGACTTGTTTATTCATCACTTTAGCACCTACTACATCATATACAGTAATAGTCATCGCTTCATCAGTTATTTTACCCAACTGAACATTTACAATACCTGTAGATGGTACCGGGAAAATAGCAATGTTACCATCTGTTAAATGATTGTTGTTGATACCTGTTGTACCTAATACCGAAGGATTCCATTTGTAAATACCATCATCAGTAGAAGACACGTTAAAGCTACCAGCCCATCCTGTGTTTACATCAAAGAAACCTACAGATGTAAACTGAACCGAACCGCTATCTATATTCACAAACGAAGTACCATCGTTACTGCTATACGTAGAGCCATTGCTTGGGAACGAAGCTACATCTACCCAAGTAGAAGTAGTGCCCGGTATAAATGCTATTTGCGGACGACGAACTACAAACCCTGTAGAGTTAAGCGCAGCCCAAGTTAAACCACCATCAGTTGTTTTTCTCATACTGTATGGTAGTGTGTCGCTTACGGCAATACCAACCAAGGCATCTTTAAATTGCATTTGGTAAGAAGTTGTAAACCCTGTGGTGGCTACAGTCCAGTTAGCACCCATATTGGTAGATTTAAAACATCTTCCTTTATTAGAGGTAAACCAAATGGTATTACCTACCGCATAATATTCATTAACGATACCTGCTTCGCCGGATATAGAGTTAGGAATGTTACCTACCGGAACTTGTGTCCAGCTGGTTCCACCATTAGAGGTAGTATAAATAAAGAAATCGGTACCTGTGGTAGCAGTTGGGTCGCCTACACAAACACCGTTATTAGAATCGAAGAAATGAACAAAATCAGCCCAGCTGGTAGTGAAGGTAGCACCCGCTTCTGTATTCCAGGTAGCACCGCCATCAGTAGTTTTTACAATTGTACCACCAGTACCAGTTATCGGGAACATACAAGCGTGAGCATTCATATTATCAAATGCAAAAATATTTGCACAACCATAATTAGCAGCATTAGTAAAGGTGATTGACCCTGGAGTCCAGGTAATACCGCCATTAGTAGTTTTAGTAAACTCTCTGATATATCCTACCGGATTAGTACCATCGTACGCTTTAGCCCAAACAGTGTTAGCATCCAATATTTGTATTTGGTCTATCCCTCTGGAAGCAACAGTAAAGCCAGAGTTCTGTTTAATCCACACTGTTGGCGCACCACCTACTTTAATATAACGTTCTTTTGTTTTAATATCTGAACCATTAGCATTAGTAACTTTTAATGAAATGATATGGTATCCGTTGGTAGCAAAAGTAACACCAGTAGGGTTTTGAGAATTGGAAGTAGCAGGTGTTCCGCCATCAAATGTCCATAACCAAGAAGTAGGAGAGTTTAAAGATAAATCGGTAAAGCCAACTGGCGCACCAATAGCAGGGATAATAGTACTTGAACCATCAATGCTAAAGTTTGCAATTGGTTTTATTGCGCTTAACGGAGTGATACGAATGACTGCCTGACGGTCTGAATTAAAAATATCTCCATTAGGATTTAAGTTTGTTAAGGCAAAATAATTTGTAGCATATGTTCCCCAACCCCAGTTCATATGGCATAGACCGGTACCTGAATTATAACCATCACAAACCCACTCGTGACCTGAACCTGCTGCACCTTGATTATCACCTGAAAGCATACAAGGACGACCTTCATTTATTTCTTCAGTAATTAAATTATACCACGAAATGTCAGTAGGAAAAGAAGAACGGCTTTTTACTTCCGCAGATGGCTGATAATTAAAATAATTAATAAAAGCGGGCGGTACATTTTGAGTAAAAGCACCTGAACCTGCTGGTTCGTAATCCATATTTACAGATACTCCCGCCTGATACATTAAGGTGGCTACAGCATTACCTTGTCCTGAGGAATAAGCTCCTGCATAAGAATTAATCATACTCGCCCATTGGTAAGTAGTTGTTCCAAAATTAGCTGACAATGTACCATAAGTAGCGTGTACATAAGAGTGTTGACCTGTGCCAGTTGTTGGGTAACTCCAGAATTTCATTATTTGTGACATAGCAGTAGCAACACAACCCGTAGGAGTGCCGCCTGGTGCTAAATTATTGTAAGGTGTACCTTGGTCCCATTTAATACCAGTGGCATTAGTCCCTAATAAAGGTCCAACAATAACATTAGCGCTTTTACTAAAATTTTCTGTTTTGATAACATCCCATTTTACTTTTGTTTCCACATTTGAAAGTTGCGCACCTACTATTTTAGTTATTTCGGTAGCATATGAATCAAAAAAGTTTTGTGCATTCACAGGTATCTGATTCACATCAAATGTTCCTTCGTCGGAATATCCAAGCACCGGAATAATAGCATCATCAGCCGATACCATAACAAAACCACCTGCATTAAAAGTGAATACATAATATACTGCTACTCCACCACGTTGGGTAGTGTAAGAGTTAGCAACTGAATAATCAGTAATATTAGTATTGGCAATATACTTATAGTATTTAACTGCCACATCTTTTGCATCCACAAGGGTAACTGGGTTTGCAAACATAAAAGTGCAAAGAAGCACCATTGCTGAAGTAAAAAGTAATTTTTTCATCATTGTTTTATTGTTTATTTGTTTGTTTTTAATTGAGCAACAAAACTGTTAATTTATTTTCAATAAACCAAATATATAAGATAAATAGTTTCAATTCGGGGGTGAGGTATGTAATACAAAGCACTTCAGGAAACGACACCCCTCTCCTTTTTTAGGAGAGGGGCTGGGGGTGAGGTAATCTTTGTACATTTGCCCGATGAATAACAAAACAGTTTTCTTTTTTCTTTTCCTTTTTACTGTCAATAAAATCTCTATTGCACAATCGCGCCCACAAAAGGACGCGCAGGTATGGGAAAACATTTATATAGAAAAGAATATTACCAAGCGGTTAATTGCCCGCCTTAATGAAGAAGGACGGATAACAAACAATATGATTAACCCCAGTTTCATTTATGCTGATATGGGGTTTAATTATAAGTTGAATAAAAGAATTCACTTAGCATTGGCATATGTATTAACGGAGAAACAACAACCAAACAAACCTTGGAGCACTCGCCATCAAGCATATTTTTCACTTACGTTCCGAAAGAAGTTTAATGATTTTATGTTTGACGATAGAAATATGTTTCAATGGCAGGTGCAGGATATTTATTCGTCACCAACGGGTAGGTATGCACAATATTATATACGAAATAAGTTTTCTATAAAGTATGAAAAGTATTTTAAACTACAACCATACATAGCCGAAGAAACATATTATTTCCTAAACGAGCCGTATGTTTATTGGCAATATAAATTTAATCGTGTCCGCTATTTCGCTGGAATATATTATAACGTAAGTTTAATAAATCAATGGGAAATATATTATTTGTTTGAGAATAACTTTAATCAAACTAAGTTTAATTCGAACAACGATGTTGCCAACCCCCAAAACAATTATGTAATAGGGATTGGTTATTCGCATACGTTTTAAATGGAGTTATGAGTTCCGTATCCAACAACTCATAATTCATAACTCATAATTTACTTACCCACCTTTATACGTATCCCTTCCGAGTTACTTGCAAATTCAGGTGCGTACATACATTGTATGGAAGTAATGCCGTTTGAGAAATCACCATTGTGTGTTACTATCAATGGATATTCAAACACATAATTTCCTTTGGGCAAACGAGCGAAAAAGAAATTAGTTGCCGCATCTCTGGTGCTTTCGTAATATCCTAAACCATCCTGATATTTATAAGAAGAGATAACATTGGTTGGCTCGAAACCACTTGCCCGCATATCTTTCATCTGCACATATTCCATATCTCTATCTACTCGCAATTCGATACGTACCTTCACTTTATCGCCTACCTTTAAAGTTGTGGTTGTTGTAATAGGCTCTATCACCGGACCAGTATCCGAAGTTTTTTGCAGGAACAATTGTTTCTTAATACTCAACGGAGTTTTGGCAGGCGTTATTTTATCAAGCTGCTCAAAGTACTGCCAGTACAATGCTCCCCAACTTACGCCTTCATCTTTTTTAGTGATAGTAACATTGCCCATATTTGGTTTTATATCTCCACCACTCCACGAAGTTTTAAAGTAACCTGTGCCTGCTTCCTGCTTCACGTCAGGCATTTGCTTAGGGTCAACTTTAATATCTCCTAAAGTTATTTCTACATTGCTTTCTGTTGCTAACCAATCCGTTCCTCTTAATAATAGTGCATAACACGCTTCCGTGGTAGCTTTGGTAGTTTTCCAATCTTGTGTTTGTTTCGATTTCAATAACCATACTTTTAAATCGTCCACTGCTTTTTTATCATTCGCTACTTCGTCAAATGCTTCTATCAGCAATGCTTGTGATTCAATAGGTGCTTGATACCAATAGTATCCTTCATAGTTATCTTTCCAGTACATTCCCATCTCTTCGCTGTTAATAGCATTTTCTTTCAGCGATTTCATAATGTCTTTCGGTGTTACTTTATCATCATAACGATAAAGCGCGAGTGCAATCATTCCCTGCATATAGCGTTCGTTCTTGAGCCAGTATTTTTTCTCCTGACCTATATAATATTCAAATGCTTTTTGATTATTAGCACTTATTGTTATGTCTTTAAAATAACTGCGTGCATATAAATATTGTATCTGCAAATAACTTAAATGATTGTCGTTAATATGTTGCGGGTCGTATTTTAAAACCCATTCGTAATCCTCTCGGATGCGGTCATCCAAGTACTTCACTCCTTTGTTTACCATATTCCATACATCTTTATCAGCGCGAATATTCTTCACTCCAAGATGGTCGAGGTGCCCCATACCGGTGATGATGTGCTGCGTAATGTATCTATCATCTGGCATACCTTCGAACCACGGGAAGCCACCATTTGGTGCTTGCATCTTCTGTAGTTTCTTCATTGCTTTTGCAAGTTCGTTACTCATTTTATTCATATCAAATAAAAGCGCGACACGTTTCTTGCGTTCTGTTTCATTCTTTGCATCCAGCACCCAAGGAGTTTCTTCGAGCATCAACGATTTTAATTCCTGATTCTTTTCTAAGTTAGAAAGCAATGCTTTTGAATCAGGATTATTTTTCCACGAATCGAACACTGCTTTTATTTTAGAAGATGAGTTAGCAATATGCGAGGCAATACTATTTGCATAAAAGCGGGAAAAGGTTTGCTCCGCACATTCATACGGATATTCCATTAAGTAAGGTAATGCCTGAACAGCGTACCAAGCAGGGTTTGCTGTAAACTCCAACGTAAGTTTATGATTACGCAAGGTGGTAGAGTTATTACTTTGCGAAATAAGTTTATCAAACTTAAATGTTTTTGTTTCCTTACTACGAATTGGTAGCGGTAATGTTTCTGTAACCAACATTCTATTAGTGAGAACAGGCAACGCCATTTCTTCACCATCACTAAAGTTACCTGCTTTCGCAACTACTTTATAAGTAATGGCACCAACGCCTTCGGGAATAATAATATCCCAACTAATATTTGTACTCAATCCTTTTTTAGCGGAAAATGTTCTTATACCTTCATCGTGAATGTTTTTACTTTGCACCAAAATATCTATTGGTTTCATAGTAGTTGCATCATAAAAGAATATCTGTGTAGTACCATTCATATCGCCATCCGAGAGGTTTGAAATCTTAGTACTGAATTCCATTTTATCATTCTCCCTAAAGAAACGCGGAGGATTGGGCACTACCATCAAATCTTTTTGTGTAACCAATGTTTTCTCAATTGTACCATACTTTAAATCTTTGGTATGCGCAAAGCCCATCATCTTCCATTTAGTTAATGCTTCTGGAATAGTGAATTTAACTATTACATTACCATCCTTATCTGTTTCCATCTGCGGATAAAAGAAAGCCGTTTCAGCAAAATTTTTCCGTGCAGTTACTTGAGATAAATCTTCACCACCCCTTTCTTTTCCTTCGTGGTTTGCACCACCAAGTGCAGCAGTAGTAGCAGAAACTATACTTGGTGTAGCAGCAGGGATGTTATTTGAATCTGTTTGCCCAGTTGCATCGCCCTTTGCAGCAGACTTTTTCTCACTCATTTTTAAATCTTTATCATTACCAGTTGCTGTTTCTTCTGCTTCCATTGGTTTAGTTTCATCAAGAGACAAACCATTGGAAAGCGAACGTGTTTTACCGCCTCTATAACCAAATGACATACTCTGTTCAAATGCTCCATCAAAGTCATATTGGTAACGGTTGCTGTAATATCCGCCGTTGTAACCAAACCAATTCAACTTGTCGTAATACCTATAAACAGGAAGAGGTATCTTGTTCCAATTATCTTCAAACACCTGCGCATTTGCTTGTCCGAAGCCTTCGTTTATATTCCAGTTCATCGTTGAATAGTAACTATTATAAATACTGAAATACCAATTGTTAGGTCTGAAAACGTCCAACGAAGCATCGTACAGAGCGGTCATCATTTCCGCCATTACCTTATCACCTTTCTTGTCTTTAATCTTTATTTTCCATTCTTCCATTGCACCAGGCAATAGTTTATCGCGGAATGTTTCAAACTCTAAATCAAGTTCTTTGTTGGTGTAAGGCACGGTAACTATGCCACTTTGGTAATAGGCACGATTATTTTTAATAAACAAAAGATGAAACGCAATGTTACCTCTGTCTGCTTCAACAATAGGAATCTCTATTCGCTTTTGTTCCTTATTAAGCGTTATGTATTCGCGTTTTACAATTGCTCCTTTCTTTTCTAACTCATACAATACGTTCACATTATCTTCTTTGGTACCGATTATAAATTCAGCTTTTCCGCCAGGTTCCACTGGCTTAACAGTAAGCATATCGAACCAATTAATTTCATTGCTTGGTACTTCGTTACTGTTTTTAGAATACACCGTAAAGTATTTTACTTCTTTCACATCCTCTCCGAAAGCATCCTAGCTGTGAGCTTCCAGCACATACTCACCTTGTTTCCAATTTGCAAGATTAGGAATGCGTAACGAGTCGGTGGTGTTTTTAGTTATTGCAACGCCTTTAACAATAGTAGATACAGAAGTATTATTAAATATCTTTTCCAATACCTTTTCGCCTCTATCCCATTTATACATATTGTTTTCGTCCTTGTATTCATCATTTGGAAACGACTTTTCAAAATCTTCTTTAGTAATACTATATTTATCTGGCTTTGCCCAAAGTCGCTCACGATAAGTCTTTGCAGGTTCTTTCAGTTTATATATTTCTATTTTGCCTTTCGCGGGTTGAAACTCTCCACTCATATTAGTAGAGTAAACTGCAATGCCATCTTTCTCTTCTTTTTCTAATAATGTTGGAATACCCACACTCATATTCAACGCTGTGTATGCCACATTTACTGCTGTTTGCGAACTATGTGTTTCACCATTCATATCGGTAACATCAGCAAATACGGTATAACTGTAGGTTGGCTGATATGATTTAGGAATTGATAAATCGGGAATGGCTTTAAACTCAACAAAAAAAGCACCTGTATCATTAGTAGTGGTAATGCCGTTTGTTATTTCCATCTGAGGCGATTCGGGATAATAACCACGCCACCAATACCACCAATACGGGAAGGAAGCATTACGCACCACTCTGTATTTTACATCTGCACCATCAATGCGTGCGCCCGAATATGCTTTTGCATTACCATTTACTTTTATTGTTTCGTCCATACGATAGCTGCCAACAACAGGATGAAAGCTAACATCAAACTTAGGACGTTTGTATTCTTCAACAGAGAAATAAACACTTCCGCTTCCGTTATTCAAACTCATTTGTCCGTTTAATACACCTTGTGGTGTTGTAAACGTTCCGCTGAAGGTACCATATTCATTGGTAGTTAACTCTAACGAAGAAACCTTTTGATAATTTACATCATAGAACGTAACTGTAGTTTTAGTGTTCGGCATTATTTTATTTTCATCGCCGTGGGTTGAAATCATTAGCCCTTTGAAATAAACTATTTGTCCGGGACGATAGATGGCTCTATCTAAAAAGAAGAATGTTTTCGGAACTGTTTCTTCAATAGTGTTGTATTTATATTGATAAATGCCGTTTTCTATTTGTAGCCGGTCAGGTGCTTCTTTAAAGGGAGTAGCCGCTTTGTAAGTAAAGTCGATAATAAAATCTCTGTACTCCGCAGTTGGCGGCACATTAAAGAAACCGTTTTCGTCGGTTGTATATTTTTCATCTCTCACATAATCGTAATTGCGAGTGATGTAATTATATTTTTGATAATACAACTGCGCTGTAACACCTTTTAATGGTGCACCTGTAACGCGGTGCTGTATATTAAAATTGTAACTGCCATCTTTAGCTGCTCTGCTAACATAGCTGATATTAGAAACCCACATACTGCCATACGCAATGCCATTGCCTTTGTAGGCAAAGTCTTTATCACTACCAATTAGTATTACATAATGCCCGAATGGCAGTTCGGGTATTTTAATTTCAGTAGTATGTGTTTGGTAATCGCCGTCATCAGGCAGTTCTACCGTCCATTGTTTAACAGCA
>CAILDT010000343.1 GCA_903833025.1 uncultured Bacteroidota bacterium
ATAAAATGAAACAACATTCTGTCGATTATAAAATAAGCGCGGTTAAATATTATTTAGACCATCAGAACGATATGCGAACGACGTGTGATATATTTAAGTGTAAATATCAATCCTTAGCAAGATGGGTAAAAACATATGAAACCGAAGGTACGCTTCATAGGAAAACTCGCAAAAATCATAATTTGAAAATCACACCTGAAATAGAAAAGTTCATTAAAGAATATGTGCGAAAATATCCCACAACCACTTTATGGGAATATGCTAAATTAGTGCATGAAAGATTTGGTGTGCATTTAACCGACCGTAGTATTTACACTATTTTACATAAAAACAAAATAACTCGCAAACGCTTACGTAGTAAATATTATCCTGAAAAACGAGAAGGACAAGAAAAACAAGATTTAGCCGAGTTTCATAAAAAGTTAGAAAATTATGATTATAAGAAAACCATTTGTTTAGATGAAACTTCAATTTATCTAAATATGACACATGCTTATGGACGTAGTAGAAGCGGAACAAGAGTTATCAAGAAAACAAATAAGTATCCATATAAACGCTTTAATTTGTTATGTGCTATAAGTGCGGAGAAAGTTGTGGGGTGGAAATTATATCCTGAAAGAAAGGGTGGTATAAAAACCACCGATATATTAGAGTTTTATGCCGAGTTTATAAAAGATAAATACAAAAACCATTTAATTATTATGGATAATGCTGTCATACATAAATCCAAGGTTATTAGAGAAACCATAGAAGATAGTAAAAATACATTATTGTATTCTGTACCTTATCATCCTGAAACCAATAGCATAGAAGAGTTTTTCAGTCAATTAAAACATTATATAAAAAAGGTTAGTCCAAATACATACGATGATATTGATAAAACTATAAAAGATATATTAGCAACGAAGATAAGAAAAGATCATTTAACAAATTATCTTAAACATAGTTATAAAATATATAAATCGTAATTATGTTTTTGTCTCATTTTTCTTTTCGGTCGGTGTAATTGATGAATGAGGCATAGAGGGCATATGTATATTTTTCATTGGATTGGACATTATATAAATACATTATAAAATTTTTTCCAGCCGGCGCTTAAGTGTAGCAACCCCGCCAACTAAAACGCCCCATTTAAATCAAACACATCCGCACTCTTAGTCTTGGTCGCCAAAGCATATTCGCCCACTTTTTTTTCAAAGAAATTCGTCTTGCCTTCAATCGATATCAGTTCCATGAAATCAAACGGATTCAGTGACCCGTAAATAGTGGGGTAGCCGAGTTGCATCAAAAGACGATCGGCCACGAATTCAATATATTTCGACATTTGGCCTGAATTCATGCCGATCAGCCTGCAGGGCAGCGCTTCACAAATAAATTCCTGTTCAATCGCAACGGCCTGCATAATTAGTTCTTTAACTTTAATAAAAGGTAAGCGCATCTCTCCTAATTTACTGTACAAGAGAATCGCAAACTCGGTATGCAGCGCTTCATCACGAGAGATTAATTCATTACTGAAGGTTAGACCAGGCATTAAGCCGCGCTTTTTCAGCCAAAAGATCGCGCAAAAGGCGCCGGAGAAAAAGATCCCTTCGACGCAAGCGAACGCTAATAGGCGCATAGCGAAAGTGGCCTCTTTTGAATGGATCCACTGCCGTGTCCAATCGGCCTTCTTTTTAATGCACGGATAATGCTGTAGCGCCTTAAAGAGCCGATTCTTCTCTTCCTTTTCTTTGATATAAGTATCAATGAGAAGCGAATACATTTCCGAGTGGATATTTTCCATGGCGATCTGAAAACCGTAGAAGGCGCGGGCTTCCGGCAGCTGCACGTCGCTCATAAAACGCACCGCGAGATTTTCTAGGACAATGCCATCCGAGCCGGCGAAAAAAGCGATGATGACTTTAATGAAATTCTTTTCATCGGATGACAGCGTCGCCCAAGAGAGTAAATCCTTGGATAAATCGACTTCTTCCGCGCGCCAGAAACATTCGACTTGTTTTTTATACATGTGCCAGATACTATTGTCTTGAATTGGGAACATAACGAAACGGTCCTCGCTCTCGGTGGTAAGGGGATTACTCCCCTTAGAAACCCCACATGATATCCCAGCATCTTTCTCTAGTTTATTAACTTCTTCTTTGTTAATTTCTGAATAATTTTCCATTCCTAAATAATAATAT
>CAILDT010000344.1 GCA_903833025.1 uncultured Bacteroidota bacterium
AAAGATACTGCTTTATTAACCATTAACCGCTAACCATTTTTACTGCACCACTATCTTTTTATTAACCACATTTTTCCTTTCATCTTCTATCCTCACAAAATAAATTCCTTTTGCAACATCACTTAAATCTATTGTTGTGCTTTTGTCATTCAGAGCGAAGCGGAGAATCTCACAACCTAAAACATTTACTATTTTAATGGTTGTGTTTTTTTGCTCTGACGAAAAAGAAATGGTTGTTTCAGTAGAGAAAGGGTTGGGGGAGATGGTGATGTTATTATCAAAATAATTTTCACTTATTAATACTGTTGTAGAAGTAGTTTTAATAATTGTTCCATTTACACCAACCGCATAACCAGTATTTGCATCAGCAAAAAAAACTGATTTTAATCCATTAGAGGTTGTACTATTTTGAGTTATCCAATTTACCCCACCATCAATTGTTTTTAATACCAAACCGGAATCTCCTACAATATAACCAACATTTGCACCTATAAAACGAACAGATTTTAAGTTAGTTGTTGTGCCTAAAGATTGAGGATTCCAATTTGCTCCGCCATCAATGGTTTTATAAAATGTTCCCGCATATCCGACACTAAAACCAAGGTTGTTGTTTACAAAATAAATTGAATTTAATGGATTCGTTATATTTAATTGTTGTGTCCAGTTTGTCCCTGCATCAAATGTCTTATAAATCTTACCACCTGGAAATCCAACCAAACCAGAACAAACATAACCAGTATCTAAAGACGGAAAAAAAACCGATGAATAGGCGGGACCATTATTATGAATTGACCAAGTATTTCCTCCATCAATTGTCTTCCAAATTCCAGCGTTACCATAACCAACAACGTAACCAGTATCTACATTATTAAAATAAATGGAAGTCATTACTCCTTGATTGCTTCCATATATTCCATTAATTGCAGTCCAACTTGCGCCTCCATCAATAGTTTTTAAAATATTAATTACATAAGTTCCTGATTGCTGACCAGCTATCTTTCCAGCGACATAACCAATATTCGAAGTTACAAAATACACAGAATTAAATGGTGTGGTAATTATGGAAGTAGGATACAGAGATGACCAACTGTTCCCGCCATCAGTTGTTTTTAGTATTGTAGAAGTTGTACCAACTGCAAATACAGTATCTGGCTTAATGCAAAATACAGAATTCAAGGTCTGGTTTGTTCCGCTTGTTTGCTGAACCCATTGCGCCTTGCAAAAATTTACAGTTCCTAAAAAAGCAAGGATTACTAAGTAGCATATTTTTTTCATCTCCATAAATATTATTCCACAAATATAAAACATTTACAGCTTATATAGAGAGTATAAACAACTCCCGTTATTTTTCATGAACGGGAGTTGGGATTTATCAGAGGCTCCCCACCGCAACGGGGAGCCGCCCCGCCACAATGTTGAGCCTCTTCGCTCCAATGTTGAACCCCTTTGTTCCAATGTTGAGCCTCTTGGCTGAAACGTTGAGCCTCTCTACCAAAGTGTTGAACCTCTTTGTTCCTGTTGTGAGCCTCATAGCCGAATCGGTGAGCCTCCCCGTTGCGCTGGGGAGGCTCTTTCTTCTTCCTTTTGGCTTTTCGGATTAGTTAACCCGCACTATTAATGTTGCTTTCAGGCTGCAAAACGCCCTGGATGCTAAGTTGTGTTTTAAAACACATATCCTTTGCGTCAGCAAAACATACTAAGGTGGTTTTCTGCTATTAGCTGTTTGGCAATAAAAAAAACCTGCTCTTATTAAGAGCAGGTTTTTTTTATTGACTATTGTTTATTGACTAATGATTATTTCGTCAACACAATTTTCTGAACTACTTTTTTAGAATCCGTTTTAATGTTTAATAAATAAGAACCTGCAGCAATGGTGCTCACATTTAGTTTAGTGTTTTGTCCTGCTGTTGGTTTATCTATCGACCAAGTAGCAACTACTCTGCCGGTAACATCAGTTAATTCAACCAACGCAACAGAATTAGATGCTCCTGCAAAAGTTACATTCACCACTTCACTTGCAGGGTTAGGATAAATACTGATACCATTATTTTCTACCACATTAGTAATTCCTGTTGTACCAATTTGTGCTACCACAGGTATTCTCGGACTAGTACAAATGGTGTTTTCACCCTGTACTACCCAATCATAGAAGTAATAATATGCTGTCGGGCTTGTATTTGTACCCGTCCAACCATTAGTAATAGAAACTAATCCATTGATTGAATATGGATAAGCAACACCTGTTGTACTTCTTTCTAAGAAAGGAGAAGCAGCACCAAAGTTTGCATTATCAACTGTTGCGTTTGTTGTAATACGGTATGCATTACCAACTGTTAAAGGCAAGTTAAGCGTAAGCACTGTAGTATCAGCAGTAACGTTTACAGTTACAGAATCCAACACAGTACCTGTTGATGATTTAATTTGAAACTGGCGAACTCCATAATGAGTAGCTGAATCAGTATAAACTTTTACTGAAACCAATGTTGCTGGTGAAAGCACATTAAAATCAAGACCGCCATTAATAGCATTGTTAAATAAACTAACTCCTGTATGGTTCATTTCTCCTGTATGCGCGTTTACACCTGGGTAAGTAGTAGATTCCTCTACATAATAAGTAGTAGTAGCAGAAATAACTGGCGTAGTGTAAGATGTACCCGAACCTAAGTTAGTACCTCCCGAAGCCATATCCCACCAGCTAAGTGTACCTGTACCTGTTGCAGTTAAGGTTAATGCTGCTGGTGTAGGCGATTGTGCTCCTGTACCTGTTGGTGCTGGTGCTGCCAACACTGTTACTGCTGTTACTGCAGATGTATCTAACCCGCAAGTTCCTTGTGTTACTACTTGGTAATTTCCAGAAATTAAAGGTGTAATCGATGATGTATTAGCTGTAAATCCTGCTGGACCCGACCAAGCATAAGAGGTAGAAGGTGTACTTGTTAATGTTACTGCTCCTGCACAAGAATTGCTGCCACCACCTGTAGTTGTTACTATTGGTGTTTGATTTGGATTCAACAATACTTTTACTGTTGGAGAAATGTTAGTACAACCCGCAGCATTTGTTACCATTACATTACAATTTCCTGTTGCAGAAACTGTTTGCGATTGTGTTGTAGTTCCATTCGACCAAAGGTATGATGTGAAACCGGCAGCAGCATTTAACGTTAGTGTTTGTCCGGTACATAATACAAATGGTCCTGGTATTACGTTGCCAGTGATAGAGCATCCGCCTTCAATAACGGTTACAAACTGGTCAGCTTGTAAGCTAGGAAAATGGTTAGTGTACATATGAGAAGGCCAGTCAATTCGAGCAGAGTCAACAGATGTGTTTGCTCCCAAACCGAAATGCAATTGCATTGAGTTTGCTGTTCCGTATGTTTCTCCTGCACGTACTTCTCTTATTTGTTTTCCCCAAGGTCCATAAATAGTAACACGTGCGCCAATAGCACCATAGTTACTTACTGTTCCTGTTAAATCAAAAGTAATAAAGTGATTTGTATTTGAAGCAGAATTCAAATATAAAACATCCGCAGTATTTGTAGGTGTATTGTAAACGTTACCATACGAAGCATATACATCCACCTTTCCATCGTGGTCTAAATCTCCTGTTCCAAACGAAAGCATACCATTTGCAGCAGCAGGGAAAGGTGCTGATAACATTGTAAATGTACTGTTTCCATTGTTTTTATAAACTATCCAAGGAGAGTTACCAGCCGAGCCACCACCCGAAATTAATATATCAAGAAACCCATCATTATCAAAGTCTTCAACTACCGATTCAATAGGGTCAACATTGGTTACAAAACCCGAACCTGCTGTAATGTCAGTAAAATGTCCTGTTCCATCGTTTTGTAATATCTGCCCGTTTTCACCGTGGTTTGTCATCACAATATCCAAATCTCCATCATTATCAATATCTCCAAAGCTGGTTGTCCAGGTTTGTTTGTAAAGTCCTGTAGTATCTTCTAAACCATATCTTTTTGCCTTTTCAACAAAAGTGCTGTTTCCGTAATTCACAAATAAGCGGTCTCTTCTTCTTTCGTCGGATGAGCTGTTAGTTGATTGGCGACAATGACAAATGTATAAATCCATATCCCCATCATTATCAAAATCAGTCCAAGTAGCACCATAGTTACCCGAATCATAAGGGTCGCCACCGTAAGTTAAACCTGGATTGATATTCATATTAAATACCACATTAGGATGTACCGACCATCCAGCAAAAGTACCAGCACCTACCACAGTAGTAATGTTAGCAACCATTGCGCCAGTACCTGCAGTGTACGAAGTAACAGTACCACTCATATAATTTAAACCATTATACCCAATCATAATGGGCGACCCGGCTGTAAACGCTAAACCCGTTTGCACTGTTAAATTTTGTGTACCTGTACCTATAGTTAATGAAGTAAGCGAGTGAGCTAATATTGGCAAGTTACCTGCTTGGTCGTTCATATAAACGCGTGCATAATCCACGTCATCATTCACTTCCACGTCTATCCAACCATCATTATTAAAGTCACCAAAAGTTACATTTTGAACAAAATAACTTTCTGCTAAAGTAGTAGTTGTAGAAGTAACAATACCACCAGCATAAAATAATTTCACAAGATAAAGCGTACCATTAGTACCCGTTACCACATCTTTCCAACCATTATGGTCAACATCGGCAGCAGCCATACCCCATACTCGTGTACCGCCACCAGTGATAACGCCTAAGCTGGTGCGGGTAAACGTTCCATTTTGGTTTTGAAGTTCTAAAACTAATGTTGTTGATTGATCCATAATCAACATATCATCCAGTCCGTCATTGTTCACATCCACTACTGTAACCGCGCATCCGCTATGCGTAGCAGTGGGTATCAGGGTGTTAGTGTTTGCGAAAGTAAATTGCGCGCTCGAAGTTTTTACCCCAAACACACAACACAACGCAATTGTAAGCGATTTTAATAGTGTAGTTTTTTTCATTTGTTTTTTGTTTTTGATTAGAATTATTATTTATTTACCTATACTTACTTTTTTTGGAGGTGTAAAGAAACTAAATTTGTTTTGATATATCAAGTGATTGAGATTAAAATTTTGTTTTTGGAGAGGAAAGGAGTTACTTTTCAACTACTAACTCATCATAACTATTTAACTTCCTACAGATTTCATTCAGAATCTACTTCTACTTTTGGGAAGTATTTTAAATAGATGAATAGAAACTCCCTCTTTCTTTTTTTAATTCTAATAATTTCTAATA
>CAILDT010000345.1 GCA_903833025.1 uncultured Bacteroidota bacterium
CATTTAAAAAAAATGATGACTATTTATATAAAAAATAGATATGCAGGAGAAGGATGAAATGTCATTATTAGAAAATGACAAAATAATCAATTTATCGATAAAACCTTTAGAAAAACCGTATACACTTACGAATGCAAAGACAGATCAAGAAGATATATCTTTGCATTTAGAGCTTTTTCATTTAAAAGACGATAATCAACTACTTCTAAATAAAATCGAAGAATTAGAAACTCGTTTAAAAAAATATACGAATGGCGATAACCATAAACGCTATTATGAAAAGAATAAATTGAAAATTAAAGAATCGGGATCGCTTTATTTACAGCGTTTGAAAACCGAGAATCCTGATAAAATCAAAGAATATAGTCGCGCCGCGTATGCCCGAAAAAAGGAAAAGATGCTCTTAGAAGAGCTGAAAAACAGTGAGAATGTGGTTATTAAGAGAGATAATATTATTTAAGTTTTTATTTTTCTGCTCTTATATTAGTGATGGGAGCGAATAAGAGTAATAAAATTAATAAAACCTTAAAGAGAAGTAAAACAAAACGTATTTTCAAGAAAAAAGATTATTATAGCGGCGACGGCATGTTGACAGCCGTCTGGGGACCGAGTATGTGGCACTATTTACACACCATGTCGTTCAATTACCCCGTCAAACCCAGCCCAGCAGATAAGAAATATTATAAGGATTTTATGCTCAATTTACAACACGTGTTACCGTGCAAATATTGTCGTCAGAATTTGACGAATAATTATAAACTCTATCCTTTGAAAGCGAGTGATCTAGAGGGCAGAGAGAACTTTTCTCGGTACGTTTATCATTTACATGAAATGGTGAATAAACTCTTGAAGAAAAAATCGGGCTTATCATATTGCGATGTGAGAGAGCGATATGAACATTTTCGATCACGTTGTACCGACGAAAAACCGAAAGTCTTTGATATGAAAGCGGAAAAAAAGGCTTTAGCAGGGCTGGCGCCGGCTGATCAAAATAGAACGCGTAAGAATGTTAAGGACAATAAGAAAAAAGGAGAAAAAGGCTGCACGGAACCTTTATACGGCAAGAAATCCAAATGTATTATTAAAATTGTGCCGCAAGAAGAGAAATGTAAAACGATGCAAATTGATAAGAAATGTATTAAGACGAGAGATTAATTTGTTTAAAAAAAAACAACAACAATAAAAAGAAAAAAAGGAAAATAAATATTTTTATAGAGAGGAAATATATAAATGGCTTTTAAACTGAAACAAACAGAAGGAATACCACTATCACATTTACATAGATTGAATAGAGCTAATGTTCCAAGAGAATATCCGCACGATCCTGAACTAACTACTGCTGAAAAATCAGCACGTATGATAGCAGCTGAAAGAGCAGAAGGACCTCTTACACCGGCTGATTTATTATTAGTAATGCAAGAAGGTGATGATATATATCTCTCAGAAAAGGAGAAGAAAGCGGAACTATGTAATGATTCATTGCGACATTTAGTCGTTGATTATTTTCAAAAGAAAGGTAATAAAATTATTGAAAAGGCCGAAATTAACAAATTAGCTAAAAAATTAGAGGTTTTAACTGATGAGGAATTTGAATATTTACACGAGTTTGCAAAGAAAAACAATACTCCACTTACACCTGATCTCATGAAACTAATCGTGGAACAATATAGAACTAATAAAAAATTAACTCAAAGTCTATATGATACTATAAATGCGAAATTTCAATATTATGGAGCTCAGTTTGTTACGGGCCGGTCTGCTGCGCTTGGTCATTTAATTTCAAAAGTAGTGGCACCTTGTGCTGGGGCGGTTGTGGAGTCCGCAAAGACAGCAGCTAAGGGCGTCGGAGTTATGTTCGCATCAGTTTTTGTACGAGATCATATTCTACCCATTTTATTTACACATGTCATACCAACTGTAGCTGCATATACAATGGGTGCAAATGAAATGGGTGCAAATGTAACAACTGGTATGAATGTAACTACTGGTATGAATGTAACTACTGGTATGAATGTAACAGGCGCAAATGTAACGGGCGCAAATGTAACGGGCTTAGCAGGCGGCAAGAGAAGAAAGGGAAAGAAAACGCATAAAAGAGCGAAGCGAAGTGGTCGAAAAGGTAAGACTCATCGTCGGCGCTGAACATTATAATATGAAAAAGAAAACATGATGTTTTCGCCTTCTAAAACAATTTCATTTACCGTAAAATATTATGTTTCAAGATGAAAACATGATATTTTACACACTTTGGAAATATTTTTTACAGAAAAATATTTCCATATTACATCCCGAATTGACTAAAATCATTCAACACTGGTTTCGGCATATATTCACTATTGGTGGCGCTATTATAACGCGGTACGCGTTTACAGTCGAATTTCGGTTCAGGGCATCGTTCGCAAGGTGGGCAAGGCGGAACAGGCGCCGGTTTGCAATTATTCGGCGAAGAACCAGCGGTAACACAGCCGCCGACAGGGCAATTGCTGGCTGCGGTCTGTGAATTATTTAATAGATATGCGTCGCTGGTTGTTGCGGGGCCTTGTTGTACTGGGCCTTGTTGTACTGGGCCTTGGCTAATATTATAACTAGCGGTATCTGTGCCTGCTGCGCTTGTGC
>CAILDT010000346.1 GCA_903833025.1 uncultured Bacteroidota bacterium
ATAGGGAGTTTTACATATACATAAACAAAGTTAGGGTCGCCGTGCGGAAAGAATTCAGATTTCACATTCGACATAATAAAAAAGAAAATAGTGAAAACAAATAAAGCAAGTGTACCTAATAGTGTTAACCAAGGGCGTTTCAGGAAACGAGTAAGGAAACGTGTATAACGTACTTTAAATGCGGGCCAAAGTTTCTCTTGAAACAATTCAATAACTTTATAAAGAAAGAAACGATGAAACAACATAAATACGGCAAGGAAAATCACAAAGTTTGCAATGGCAGGATGCCCTCCTAAATAACAAAACAGGGCAACAAGCGTGTACACCACCAAACGAAGTTTCCCTTTTCTACTTAGTTTACCGTGATTCAATTTTTCCTCTTCGTGAGGTTTCATAAAATCAACAGCAAAAACAGGGTTAACAAAATAAGCGATTACTAATGAAGCAAGCAATGTTGTAATTAAAGTTATTGGAAGATAAAACATAAACTTACCGATGATGCTATTCCAAAACGCAAGCGGAATAAAGGGTGCAAGCGTGGTAAGTGTACCCGATAACACTGGAACAAACACTTCGCCAGTTGCCATCTTAGCAGCTGTTTTAATATCTCGTTTTCCGTTTTCAAAAAGCCGATGCGTATTTTCAATCACTACTATCGCATCATCCACAACAATACCCAAGGCTAAAAGAAAGGCAAATAACACAATCATATTTAAACTAAAACCATAAACTGGGAACACAAGGAACGCCAAAAACATAGATAACGGAACGGATGCAGCCACAAACAAGGCATTATTAACACCCATAAAAAACATAAGAATAAACGACACCAATATAAATCCGATGATAATAGTATTTATTAAATCGTGAAGTGTGCTTCTTGTTTTCTCGCTCTGGTCGCCAGTTACGGTAACTTTTAAATCAGAAGGAATTTCTTTTGATGCTTGCATCGTTTTTATAACTTCAGCAATATTATCAGATGCTTCAATTAAATTTTCTCCCGAACGCTTAATAATATTTAGTGTGATAACATTTTTGCCTTCCAAACGAGCGTAACTTTCTTGTTCGTGTGTTGCATCTTTTACCTCTGCAATGTCTTTTAAATAAAGCTTTGCATTGGTTGGTGAATTTATCACCAAGTTTTTTATTTCTTCTACCGATTTAAATTCAGACTTAATAGTAAGGTTTCGTTTCATACCATCCATCGTTACTAAACCGCCCGACATATTTAAATTTTCAGAACCGATAGCACGTTGAACATCGCTAAGAGTAAGTGTTGCTGCTTGCAATTTAAACATATCAATGTTTACTTGAATCTCTCTTTGCAAATCACCAACCATAGCTACTCTGGAAATTTGTTTCATTGATTCTATCTTGTCTTTAAGTGCATCCGCGTACTTCTTCATCTTATTCAAATCCATCTTCCCTGCCAAGTTAACATACATAATTGGCAAATCAGAAAAAGCAATTTCAATAACATTTGGTTGTGCCGGCAAATCTTTCGGCAGGTCGGGAGCAGCTTTATCTACCGCGTCTTTCACCTTTTGTTTTGCATCTGCCACATTTACATTCACAGCAAATTCTACAGTGATAACCGACACATCCTGCATCGAATTTGAGTTCAGTTTCTTGATACCTGAAATAGATTTTAATTGTTTTTCTATTTGTTTGGTAACCACATTCTCCATATTTGTAGGAGCATTGCCGGGGTATATTGTTTGGATAACAAAAGTAGGTACAACAATATCTGGGAAGCTTTCCTTCGGCAAACTATTGTACGACGACACTCCAAGGTAGCATAGAATAATGGTAAACACATAAATGCTTATCTTATTATCTATTGCCCAGCTGGAGGGTTTAAACTGTTTAAAATTGGTTTTCATATTTCTTAATTAATTTATGCTTGTTTACTTATTAATTGTAAGTGCTGTTCCATCATTAATAAGGTCGTAACCGAGGGTTACAAGTTTATCTCCTTCTTTTAATCCGGTTATAATTTCAGAACGTCCGCCATACTCCTTACCTATTGTAATCAAATGTTTTTTTGCAATGTTTCCTTCTGCAACAAAAACAAAAGGTGCATTATTTTCATCTTTCTGAATGGTTCTAACAGGCACAATAATAACCGGTGTTGCAGATTGATAATCGTTAATATTTAATCTGGTAGCCATATTCGGATGGTAGTCTTTATTATTGTCCAATAAAACCTCCACTGTTAACGAACGCGTATTCGCGTTAATGGCACGAGAAACAAAATTTACTTTTGCAAGCAATGTATCGTTGGTATCAGGAAAACGAACAATTACATCACTACCTTTTTTGATTTTAGAAGCATAACTTTCTGCAACATCTGCTTTCACTTTTAGGTTTGCAAAATTTATTACTCTTATAGAAGGCATACCGGGACTCGCTATTTGACCTAATTTAATATCAACCGCATCAACTGTTCCAGAGATAGGCGAAATAATTTTGGACATACGTAATTGTTCCTGAAGTGCTGCCATTTTTTTCTCCATACTTTCTTTATTTGTTTTTGCCTGTAAGTATTGTACTTCAGTTCCAATCTTTTGTTCCCAAAGATTTTTTTGTCGTTGATAAATCTGATTTACCAAATCAGCGTTCGTCTGCAAGTCCGATATTTGCTGCGTTATACCTCGTGCATCTGTTTCGGCAAGCACATCACCTTTGTTAACTTCGTTGCCTACTTTTACATTTATTTTTGTAATAGTACCTGGCATTTCGCTGCTAATGCTTACATTTTCATCTGCTTCAACTGCACCAAGCACATCAATATAATTTTTGAAAACTTCAGGTTTAAGTGCAACAACACTAACTGCCGTAGTTGGCACTATTTTTTTGGTAGTGTCGGCACGTGCTATTTGTGTTTCCAAACTATCAATCTGCGTTTTTAAATCTGCATCTTTCTTTTTTAGTTTTTCAAGTTCTGCTTTTTTATCTTGTGTACAAGCTGCTAATAAAGCGATTGAACTAATGATAATAATTGTTTTTTTCATTTTCTGTTTTTATTTTGTTTGTGTTTTAGTGTTTATTTTATTACTTATTATTTCAAATTTCCATTTGCTTTATCAAAATCTATCTTTGCAATTATGGCATCATATATTGCGTTATAGTAATTTGTTTGTGCTTCTTTTAAAGCTGTTTCGGCAGCCACCATTTCTAAATTAGTACCCACACCTTGCTCGTATTTTATTTTGGAAACTCTTACTACATCTTCTGCAATTTTTATATTCTTTTTTTGACTTTCTAACGAAGAAGAAGCATTGTTAAGGTTTGCAGCAGACGAAGCCAAATCTAAATCAATAGTCTTTTTGATAAGACTCATATTGTTTTCTGCTTTTTGCATCGTTAGTTTTGCTTCCTGAATTTTTATATTGCGCTGAAACCCTGTAAATATTGGCATTTTGATAGTTGCCCCAACTAACGCCATTGGGTACCAAGGTGTGGTATGATTAAATAAATCGAAAGTGGTGCGATAAGCCGAACCGTTTAAATTACCATAGGCAAAGGCATACGGAAGGAATGAAAACTTCTGACGTTTCAAATCTATCTGACTTAATTTGAATTGTGTTTCCACTATTCCGTATTCTTCCCGTTTAGCATAATCAAATTTATCGGACAGAGTTATTGCGCTTGCGTCAAACTTTACATCTTCCAGTTTATCTGTTAACGTAAGGTCGGCGTTGATATCCATACCCATCTGATATTTTAAAAGATACATACCTGTGTTTAATAATCGTTGGATTTTTTCCTGCTCCACTACTAAATTATTGTAAGTAACAGTGAGGCGGTCGAAATCTAATTTCTCTACAAAACCATTGTCCATTAATGCAGTTGTTTCGTCCAATGTTTTTTTAACACGTGCCACATTTGCATCCATCAATTTCATACGCTCTGTTCCTACAAGTACCATATAATATGCCTTACTAACGGCAGCAGTAGCTTCTATTTTGGTACGTTGAATACCTTTAGTAGAAAGCTCGATATAAATTTTTGAACCTTTTAAACCAATAAAATAATCGGAGCTAAAAAGCAATTGGCTGGCATCGAAACCGGCAGTGGATTGATACTCTGTCCCAAATTTTACAGGGACAAGAAACCCAGGAGGACCGCCGAAAGCTTCAGCAGGAATAACCTGTGTAGGTATTTCGATAAAATCTTTTACATCCAAACTGGAATTAATTTGTGGCAAACCAGCAGCCCTTGTTTCCGCTACTTTTTTACGAGACAATTGCTCATCAATTATTGCATTTTTAATTTCGTTTTGATTTTGCATTGCAAAATCTACTGCTTGTGATACAGAAAACGAATAGCTTTGTTTGGCTTGTCCAAACAGGTTACTTACAGCTATTCCTAATCCAATTACTAAACTTATTTTTTTCATTTTCATTTTATTCTTCTTCGGTTATTTCTTTATATTTATTAATCAATTTATGTCCTTTAATGGTGCATATTCCGTGCAAAAAATGTTCTAACAAAGCCACTTGAACTTCACCAATTTTAAATTTATCGGGCGGAAATATATCAGGATTCATACCCATTACTACTTCTTCAATTCTCAACTTTGCCATTATTTTTGGGTTCACATCATCACGTACCAACTTATCTTTTATCCCTTTCGCAATTGCCTTCTCTACCATTTTCGACATACAATCTTCTTTAAAAGCCAAAAACATTTTCCACGCAGCAGGATGGTATTTTTGTAAGTCGTAAAATATATTAGGATTTATTTTGGAGAACATTGCGCTCATATGTTTCATTAAATTAAATACCTCCACCACCACATTTTCCGACTCTTTTTGTATCTCTTTAAATTCACATTCGTCTTCTTTCAACTTCTCTTTCATCAGTGTTTCCACCACTGCATTTTTATCATCGAAATAATGGTAAATAGTTTTTTTAGATATTGCTAAGTGCTTTGCAATATCATCCATTGTAATGCTTTTTATTCCGTATTTAAAAAACAGTTCTTCGGCACCTAATAATATTCTGTCTTTTATTTCCATTTTTTTGTAGAGTTAATTTTCGGGGTGCAAAACTATGGAAACATTTTTAATTTCCAACGTTTCCTATCAAATATTTTTTAAAATTTGTTGTAATATATTAATATTCAAAAATAAAAAAGGAAACAAATTTTGTTAAAAATGTTTCCAACGGTTAATTTTTGTTGTTTTTTATAAAAATGTTTCCTGATTTTTTAGAAATTAATTGA
>CAILDT010000347.1 GCA_903833025.1 uncultured Bacteroidota bacterium
CAAAAAACTGTTTCCTTGTGCTGATGCTAACTGTTGCGGCTATAATAAGCAAAGCGCAAACAGTGCCACAAGGGATAACGTATCAAGGAATTGCGAGGTATTCAACCAATGCAATTATCGCTAATCACGCAATAAGTGTGAAGCTTGGAATTTATGCACCTACCGTAAGCGGAACATTAGAGTGGGAAGAAACACATACGGTTACTACCAATCAATTGGGATTATTTTATTTTATTATCGGACAAGGCACAAGTACATCACAAGGTTCGCAAACTTCTTTTTCTGCAATAAGTTGGGGTGCAGCAAATCATTATATCAAAATCGCTTTGGATTCTACGGGTACTAATGGTAGTTCATCAGCTTATGTCGATATTGATACAATGCAGTTTTGGTCGGTGCCTTATGCTTTATACTCGGCAGCATCGGGGCAAACAAATCAACAGATAAGATTAAATGATTTAATAGATGTGGATACAACTTCATATACACCGCCTTTAACGGGCAAAGTTTTAAAATATAATGGTTCGTTATGGGTTCCTGCAAATGATAACAATTCGGATACGGCTTTGTATGCTGCAACTTCGGGTCATTCAAACACATCAGACACGGCTACGTATGCTTTAAATGTTTTATCTACAGTTGATACCATTTATTTTGCGCATCAGTCGGATACTGCTGTATTTGCATACAATACAAATTATTCAAACAACTCAAATCATTCTAATTACTGCGATACGGCTACGTATGCTTTAAATTCGGTTAATGCTTGGAACTTAATGGGGAACAGCGGAACCAACGCAACAAACAATTTTATTGGAACAATAGATAATCAGGATTTTGTTATGAAAACAAATAATACTGAACGAATGAGATTGACAACAGGAGGAAGAGTTGGGATAGGAACAGCAACACCAACCGCATCATTACATATAATAGGTAATGATGGAATAATTGCGGAAGGAACATTTGGAACAGGAGCAACTCCACCAACTGGAGCTGGAACAAGAATGTTTTGGTATCCTGCGAAGGGGGCATTTAGGGCAGGAGGTATTCCTATTAACCCTTCGAGTGCTTGGGATCCTGTAAATATTGGCAATTATTCTTTTGCTGGTTGTTATGATACAAAAGCATCAGGAGCATATTCTACAGCTTTTGGTAGTGGCAGTACTGCGGCAGGAGACTATTCGATAGCTGCGGGTGATAGGTGTAATGGAAATGGAATAGGTTCGGTAGCGATGGGGAGTGTTTGTAATGCTACGGGCGGTTATTCCGTTGCAATGGGCAGAGGAGCAGTAGCTTCGGATTCATCGGCTGTGGCTATGGGATACCACAATACAGCAAGTGGTAAATACTCTTTAGCTTTCGGAAATGAAACAGTAGCATCTGGAGATAACTCTGTTGCAATGGGTTTTTGGGGAAGTACAAATGGTAAAAAAGGAAGTTTTGTTTTCGCGGATAACTCCTCAACTGCTGTAACAAACGACACTACCAATAATCAATTTGTGGTGAGAGCAACGGGCGGTGTCATATTTTGGACAAACATTGGGATGAATACAGGAGTTTCTTTACCAGCAGGTAGTGGTACTTGGAATACTTTATCGGATAGAAAAAGAAAAGCACATTTCAAAAAGGAAGACGGAAATGAAGTATTAAATAAACTTAAAGGAATAGATATTACATCTTGGAATTATAAAACTCAAGCTACTTCTATTCGTCATATAGGACCAATGGCACAGGACTTTTATGCGGCATTTCATTTTGGTGAAAGCGATACTACTATTACTTCGGTAGATGTTGGAGGAATAAGTTTATTGGCAATTCAGGCACTTACTGAAAAAACAAATGAACTGAAAGTTAAGGCAGACGAAGTAGAAAAACTAAAAGCACAGGTAGAGGAATTAACACTGCAAAACAAACAACTAGAGAAAAGAATTTCTTTTATGGAAAAGAAATTAGATTTTAAAATTGCTTCCACTAATAATTATAATCAGCAAGAGGTTTTGATAACTGCGAAGAAGTAAATAATTATTACATCAGGTTTTCATTTGCTTTAAATTAACTTTATGGTAGATGAACAATTTATTACAAACACAATCAGTATCACTAAAATGAAAACTCCATTAGCAACCGTATTGATGCCGGTATATAATGTGGGAGCGTATTTGAAAGAAGCCATTGATAGTATTCTGCAACAAACGTATTCCGATTTTATTTTTCTAATTGTTGACGATTGTTCCACAGATAATACTGAAGAGATAGTAGCTTCCTATAAAGATTCGAGAATTAAGTATTTGAAAAACGAAAGAAATCTCGGATTGGCGGATGCATTGAATGTTGGGGTTGATGCTATAAATACAAAATATATTATCAGAATGGATGGTGATGATATTTCGGTACCGCATCGTTTCGAAACATTAATCAATTATATGGAAACACATCCAGAAATTGGAGTTTACAGTTCTAGGTTAGAACGTTTTGGAACTGATTTTTCCGTTTGGAAATATCCTTTAGCCAATGATGATATAAAAGCACATTTGTTATTTGGTCCTTCCATTGCTCACGCACCAGCCATTATAAGAACATCTGTAATGAAAGAAAATAAAATATTTTATCGAAATGATTTTAAACACGTGGAGGATTATGATTTGTGGTTTCGGTTGAAAGATGTTACAAAATTTGCCAACACAGATGAGGTGCTTTATAAATACAGAGTAGCAACACATAACATTACTGTTTTTTATTCTGATGATATTGTAGATAGGAAAAAGCAATTTTATAGTTGGGTTTTGACTTCTTTTGGAATTAATTTTACTGAAGAAGAATTGGAAATGCACATTGCGTTGGCAAATAATAAACGTTTCCCTAAAGAAATAAATGTGGCGAAGTATAGAAAATGGTTTGATAAAATTATTAGTCATAATAAACAAACAAATTATTTTGAGCAAGCAGCACTGTTAAGGCAGGTAGAAAACAGATGGGAGAAATTGTTTTTTATATTATCTGAAAAAGAAATCAAAAAAGTGTTTACCTACTTTAGAATTTCAAAAGGGGTAAAATCTACCCAAATGATATACTTGCTCAAGATTATTACCAATAAATATATTTTAAGAAGGTAATTACTCTAGGGATTTTACTTTTCAACACTTCCATAATAAAACAGTTTAATATTTACTTTTACCCACTCAATAATTTTAAATAATAGAATGAACTTTTCACATCTCCACGTACATACACAATTTTCACTATTAGATGGTGCTGCTGATATTTCTTCGCTGTATAAGAAAGCAGTGAATGATAATATGCGGGCACTCGCAATAACCGACCACGGTAATATGTTTGGGGTTTTTAAGTTTGTTGCCGAAGCGGGAAAACACAATACTCCTGAAAATCCCAACAAAATAAAACCAATTGTTGGTTGTGAATTTTATGTGGTGAATGACCGCCATAAACGGGCGTTTACAAAGGATGACAAAGACGTTCGATACCATCAGTTGTTGCTTGCAAAAAATGCAGAAGGATACAAGAACCTTGTAAAGCTATGTTCGATGGGCTATATGGAGGGCTTGTACGGAAAATATCCACGTGTTGATAAGGAATTAATTTTAAAGTATCACAAGGGATTGATAGCAACTACTTGTTGTTTGGGAGCTTCGGTGCCTCGTATTATTTTAAAAAATGGAGAAGATGCAGGAGAAAAAGAATTCAAATGGTGGCTCGATATTTTTGGTGAGGATTATTATGTGGAATTGCAACGCCACGATATTCCAGAACAAAATCAGGTAAATGAAGTGCTTTTGAAATTTGCAGAAAAGTATAATGTAAAAATAATTGCTTCCAACGATTCGCATTATGTTGACCAAGCGGACTCCAACGCACACGATATTTTATTATGTATTAATACTGGTGAAAAGCAAAGTACACCTACAGTAAAAGATTTTGGTGATGATGATTCTATTTCTTCAAAGGGAAAACGATTTGCATTTTATAACAATGAGTTTTACTTCAAAACAACCGCTGAAATGACTCAACTGTTCAGCGATTTGCCACAAGCAATAGATAACACAAATGAAATAGTTGACAAAATAGAACCTCTGAAACTGAAGCAGGATATAATGCTTCCAAATTTTAAAGTGCCGGAGGGATTTGCAACACAAGACGATTATTTATTTGACCTTACTTACAAAGGTGCGAAAGAACGGTATAAAGAAATAACACCTGATGTGGAGGAGCGTTTGCGATTTGAATTGTTTACTATTAAAACAATGGGCTTTGCGGGATACTTTTTGATTGTTGCAGATTTTATAAAAGCTGGAAGAGATATAGGAGTGTTTATAGGACCTGGCAGAGGTTCGGCGGCTGGTTCGGCGGTGGCTTATTGTATAGGAATTACCAACATTGACCCAATAAAGTACAACTTACTTTTTGAGCGATTCTTAAATCCAGATAGGAAAACAATGCCCGATATTGATACTGATTTTGATGATGAAGGAAGGCAGAAAGTAATTGATTATGTGGTAGAGAAATATGGAAAAAATCAGGTGGCACAAATTGTAACTTATGGCACAATGGCTGCTAAGAGCAGTATTAAAGATGTTGCACGAGTATTGGATTTGCCATTGCAGGATTCGAATATGCTTGCGAAATTAGTGCCTGATAAACCTGGAACAGATTTGAACAGAATGATGTACGCCCCATTAACAGGAGATGACAGCTTAGAAACAAAAGAAGGATTATTAAAGGATGATATAGAAAATGTAAAGAAACTTCGCACGATACTTGCCGGAAATGATATGCAAGCAAGGGTTTTAAAAGAGGCGTTAATATTGGAAGGGTCGGTGAGGGGAACAGGAATTCACGCATCGGCAATAATTATAGCACCAAAAGATTTGACAGAGATAGTGCCTGTGGCATCGTCCAAAGAAACTACTTTATTAATTACTCAATATGACGGGAAAGTAATTGAAGATGCCGGGGTAATAAAGATGGACTTTCTGGGATTGAAGACATTAACAATTTTGCGTGATGCGTTAAGATTAATAAAAGAAAATCACGGGATAGATTTGGTGATTGATGATGTTCCGCTTGATGATGCAAAAACGTTTGAACTATATCAGAGAGGCGATACCAATGGGACGTTTCAGTTTGAGAGCCCTGGAATGCAAAAACATTTAATCAATTTAAAACCTGATAAATTTGCTGATTTGATAGCGATGAATGCTTTATATCGCCCAGGTCCGATAGAATATATTCCAAATTTTATTGCTCGTAAAAATGGTAAAGAAACTATTGCGTATGATTTACCGGAGATGGAAGAGTACCTTGAAGATACCTATGGAATAACGGTTTATCAGGAACAAGTAATGTTGTTATCGCAGAAGCTAGCTGATTTCACAAAGGGAGATGCGGATACGTTGCGAAAAGCAATGGGAAAAAAGGATAAAGGAACTCTTGATAAGATGAAGAGTAAATTTATGGAAGGGGCTATGGCAAAGGGTTTACCAAAAGATAAATTGGAAAAGATATGGACTGATTGGGAAAAGTTTGCACAATATGCGTTTAACAAATCGCATTCCACGTGTTATGCTTTTGTTGCATTTCAGACTGCTTATTTGAAGGCACATTATCCTGGAGAATATATGTCGGCTGTACTTACACACAATTTGAGTAACATTGATAAGATTACTTTTTTTATGGATGAGTGTAAACGTATGAATATTCACGTACTAGGACCTGATGTTAATGAAAGTCAATATAAGTTTTCGGTAAACAAAAAGGGTGAGATACGTTTTGGAATGGGGGCTGTTAAAGGTGTTGGTGAAAATGCCGTAATCTCAATTGTTGATGAACGAAAAATAAACGGACCTTATAAAAGCATTTTTGATTTTGCAAGAAGAATTAATTTACGTTCCGCAAATAAAAAAACATTTGAAAGCCTTGCTTATTCAGGTGGTTTGGATTCTTTCGGAATACATCGTGCTACCTATTTTTTTACAGAGGGAAATGACAGCGGTAACTTTTTAGAAAAAGTAATAAGATATGGAAGTCAGCATCAAGATGGAGTTAACTCTTCGCAAGTATCTTTGTTTGGTGAGGAAGCATCTGTTGATATGCCCGAACCCAAAATTCCTGTTTGCGAAGAATGGAATAAATTAGTTCAATTAAAAAACGAAAAAGATGTGGTAGGGTTCTTTATTTCAGGGCATCCGCTGGATACTTATAAACTGGAAATGGAGAATTTTTGTTTTCATACTGTGAGCGATACAAAACAATTAGTTGAAAATAAAAACAAAGAATTGGTGTTTGGAGGTGTAGTAACTGCTGTGCATAATGGGGTTACAAAAACAGGAAACCCTTGGGGGAAAATTACAATAGAAGATTATAAAGAGTCTTCTGAAATAGCTTTCTTCGGTGAAGACTATGTGAAATTTAAACAATATATGGTTAGCGGATTGTTTTTATACATCAAAGGAAAAATACAGGAACGATTCAGACAAGCGGACAATCTGGAATTTAAAGTAAGCAACATTCAGTTGCTTTCAGAACTTCGGGATAAACTTGCGAAAGTAATAACTGTAAATGTTACGTTGACGGATTTGAATGAAGAGTTTATTACAAAGTTTAATGAAATAATTAATGGAAATGCTGCGGCGCAACCGCGAAATTGTTTGTTGCGGTTTAGAGTGATTGATAAGGAAGAAAACATTTCTGTGTTTTTACCATCAAAAAAAATAAAAGTAAATCCTAATAATGAGTTGATAGAATTATTGGAATTGAATCATCTTGCTTATTCGCTCAATTAGTAGGCATAATCACTTAAATATTCAAAAGCTGGAGTTAGCTTTCCTTCTTTGCAAATAGTTGCCCGTTCAATCACAGCATCTTTATCTTCCCCAATAACATTGGGCAATGCACGTTCCATCAAATCTTTTCCGAAATCATCGCTCGCATCACGAGGCAATTCGCAAGGTAAATTATCAACTGCCATTATACAAACTGTATCCTTATTAAAGGGCAAATCTTCTTTATCTTGTTTAATGTTGTAGCCATAAAATGGTTCTGTAATTGTGCTTGCGCGAATGGTAGTTGGTACAGAACCATTCATATCACAGGTAATATCAGCTATTACACTTATTCTGAAATCAGATTCTTTAATGTCGGAAAGTTCGAACATTTTAGGTGCTTTAGGGTCCCAGTAATGTGCTGAAATATAAATATCAGCAGCTTTTGTATAAGGACTAAAGTTGGATTTAAAATGTTCTGGGTGATTAAAAAAGTCGTGCAAATCAAAATTATGGTCATCTTTTTTTTCTACATAATCTCTCGGATTCAATTGACAATACACAGGTTCGCGAAACTGCGCCATTAAAAATTCTTCAGGCGTAACTTTACGAATACGCAATGCACTCAATGTTTCTATCACTCCATTTGCCACTCTGCCGCCACCAGTTAATGCAATTTTTATGTTTGGCAGCTTAGCGCGTTTTAATTCCTGCTCCATCTCTGCTCTGTCTCTGCAATTGTTTGCGGGCTTCAATAAAAACAAATCATACTTTTTTCCATAACCCAGTATAGCATTGTAAGCACCTACAATGCCAGCATAACGCCCAAACCCTATAATGCGATTATTATGTTTATCAGTTAAAGTTTCGTAATCAATCATCTGAATTTTCTTTTCTATCAATGTTTTCATCAACAGCTGATTATGCTTTTGTTTTTTGATGGTATGCGAAAAGAAAAAATATTTTTTATTCGGAATCAACTTCTCTTTAGGTACTTCTTTCACTCCCATCAAAATATCGCATCCGCTCAAATCCTCTTTAAGCATTACTCCAAAGGCAACATATTCATCATCTGAATAGCACCGAATTTTACTTGGCTGAACAAATATTTTCAGTCCTTGGTAAGTCCGCATCAACTCGGCACAAATTAATGGAGTTAATGGAACGCGCTTATCTGGAGGGCTTTTTTCCTCTCTCAATACACCTATTTTTAGTTTACTCATAGCGCAAAGATATAAATTAGTTGATTAACTGATGTGCGGATTTACTGATGTACCTATATTCGCATCGTAAATTGGCACATCGATATATCAATACATCGGCACATCATTTTTTTCCGTATCTTTGTATCAGTTCTTTAAAACAATGGGGTCGTACGGTTTTGACAGCGAGTGCGATTTTTATGTAAGCAGGTCGTGTGTTGTTAATATGGCACGTTAATCCTAATTTTCAAATTTCATCTGGCGAGTCTAACTACGCTATGGCTGCTTAAAACTAAGTTTTAAGTGCCTTTGTTTCCGGAGAAGCTTTGGTCTTCTGCGTCTCCTGTGAAGCATCACAAACGAAGAAATAGTTGCGAAAAGCTTCGGTTCGCAATGAGATAAAGAAGATAAGTAAACCTTTTGGCTGGCGGATTTGCCTAAGTTTAACGAAAATTAAAAGTCTGATAAACTTGTAGAAAGCATCTTAATTCCTTGTTTGGACGAGAGTTCGAATCTCTCCGACTCCACTTTAAAAGGGAAGAATACAAATAGTATTCTTCCCTTTTTATTTACAAAAATGTATTTAAATAATTATGAATTATGAGTTATGAATTATGAGTTTGTAAGTATTCAAAATAACATTGAAGGTGATAACACCTTCAATGTCGGAAAAAAGTACAGTAACGAAATTTCAGAGAATTTTCATTTTTCGCCAACCTGTAAGTGCAGATTGTCGGCAAAACTTTCTTTTTCGCCAACCTGCAAGTGCAGATAGGTAGAAAAGACTTCTTTTTCGCCAACCTGTAAGTGTCGGATGGGCAACAACATATAACAAGGTGGAGATTTCGGACAAATTGAGCATAGTATTTCGGTTTAAAGTGAGCAGTGCATTTCGGAGCAAACTGAGCACCCCATTTCGGAGCAAATTGAGCACCTGTTAATAATCTAAAAGAAGTTACGA
>CAILDT010000348.1 GCA_903833025.1 uncultured Bacteroidota bacterium
ATTATAATTCTGTTTTATTAACGGATATGAAGTTGGTTTTGGAAAGTGATATGCTGGTGAAAGTGGATAGGATGAGTATGAGCAGAAGCTTGGAGGTGCGAGTTCCTTTTTTGGATAATAAGATTGTTGATTTTGCTTTTTCGTTGCCTGATAATTATAAGATTGATGGAAATCAAAGAAAGAAAATTTTGAAAGATGCTTTTAGAGAATATTTGCCAGAAGAATTATTTAATAGAGGGAAACAAGGATTTGAAGTGCCGCTTCTAAAGTGGTTTCAAACAGATTTGAAAGCGATGATTACGGATGATTTATTGAGTGATAAATTTATTGAGGAGCAAGGTATTTTTAATGTTGAAGGAGTGAAGAATTTAAAAGCGCAGTTGTTTTCTAATAATCCAAATGATGCGGTGGCAAGGGTTTGGGCGTTGATAGTTTTTCAGTATTGGTGGAAGAAGGTGTACAAATAAAAAATATGATAAAAGTTTTAAGGATAATAAATCGTTTTAATTTGGGAGGACCGACGTATAATGTTGCTTACTTGAGTAAGTATATGAGTGATGAATATGAAACATTATTAGTTGGAGGTGCGAAAGATGATACGGAGGAGAGCTCGGATTTTATAGTGGATAATTTGGGATTGAAGCCGATTATTATTGAAGAGATGAAGCGAGAAATAAATTTAAAAAATGATTATGCGGCTTATAAAAAAATAAAGAAGATTATTAGAGAATACAAGCCAGACATTGTACACACGCACGCATCTAAAGCAGGAACATTGGGAAGATTGGCTGCACATAGTTGTGGAGTAAAAGTAATAGTACATACTTTTCACGGGCACGTGTTTCATTCTTATTTTGGAAAACTAAAAACTACATTTTATAAAAATGTAGAACGTTATTTAGCAAAAAAGTCAACAGCGATAATTGCGATAAGTGAAATACAAAAGAATGAATTGGTGAATGAACATAGGATTTGTAAAGCGGAAAAGGTTAACGTAATTCCTTTAGGATTCGACTTGTCGAGGTTTCAAGAGAATCAATCAGAAAAAAGAAAAATGTTTCGTGAGAAATATAATTTAGATGAGGATGAAATTGCAATTGCTATAATTGGAAGATTGGTACCTGTAAAAAATCATATTCTATTTTTAGAAGGATTGAAGATAGTATCGGAAAAGACGACAAAGAAAATAAGAGCTTTTATTGTTGGAGATGGAGAGGATAGAAATGTGATTGAAAAGAAAGCAAAAGAGTTGAACATTACGTTTATTGATGGAACGAAAGAAAATGAAAAAGCACTGTTAACTTTTACTTCTTGGATAAAAGAAATAGATATGGTGCTTGCGGGTAGTGATATTGTGGCGTTAACATCATTTAATGAAGGCACCCCTGTAAGTTTGATTGAAGCACAAGCAGCTAATAAGCCAATAGTTACCACCAATGTAGGAGGAATTGAAAACGTAGTTATTCCGAAAGAAACGGCACTTTTATGCGAAAACAATAATATTAAGGAATTTACCGACCAGTTGCTGAAACTGATTGAAAACAGCACGCTCCGAAATTCGATGGCAGAAAAAGGGTGGAAACACGTGAGAGAAAAGTTTCATTTTACTCGACTTGTTAAGGATATGGAAATCCTCTATAAAACATTACTGAATTAACTGTAGGATTTATAAAATTTAAACCCATTTCAGAATATTTTTTTAACTTCGCGCGTTAATTTTAAAACCTTATGCGCAAATTACTTTATTTATCAGGAATCCTGTTGTTTTTATCTAGTTGTGGATGGCTTAATCCAAGTATAATGTTAAAAACTGGAAAGGGCTACCAATACAGCAAAAATCCGGATTCGACCAAGATTGTGGATTATAAAATATCACCAAATGATATTTTGCAGTTTAATATGTACACCAATGATGGGTTTAAATTAATTGATATTACATCGTTAAATAGTGCGAATGCATCTTATCACATCAATGTGGAAATACCATACTTAGTAGAGTCTGACGGAAATGTGAAACTTCCAATTTTGGGAAGGAAAAACTTAAGCGGATTAACAATGCGAGAAGCAGAACTAATGCTTGAGGAGAGCTATGCTTCGTTTTATGTTAAACCATTTATTGAATTAACTTTGTTAAACAGAAGGGTAATTGTATTCCCCGGAAGTGCAGGAAATGCTAAAGTTATTCCATTGGCAAACAACAATACAACTTTGATTGAAGCATTGGCTTTAGCGGGAGGGATTTCGGAAGATGGAAAAGCTAAAATGGTGAAACTTATCAGACAAAGTGGAACAAAACAAGATGTGTATAAAATTGATTTATCTACCATAGCTGGATTACGATTAGGCGGAACCGTGCTCCAAGCAGGTGATATTATTTATGTGGAACCAAGAAGAAAATATAGCAGCAAACTATTACAAGAAGTTGCACCAATCGTGAGTTTATTAGCCAGTACATTTCTTTTATATACTTACAGCAGGGCACTTACAAAATAAGACTGCCAAAGTAAATGATTAAAGAAAACATTACCAATACAAACGATAGTTTTGAGCGGTATAAAGAACGACTTTCAAATTTCAGTGGCGAATTTGAGTTAGGTCTTTTTTTATTTATTGCGCGAAAAAGTATTTTTTGGGTAATCATATTTTTTGGTTTATCATTTAGTATTTCCTATTTATATCTTCGTTACACACCGCCAGTATTTGAATCAAGTAGTGATATTCAAATGCAAACAAGCAATCAAGCAAAACAAATTTTAAATGTGGAGTCTCTCGCGGAATCAGATAACGGCTTAGCAGAAGGCGTGGAATTATTGCGTTCAAAGGTGTTTTTTAGTCGTGTATTATCAAAACTACCTTTAAGAACAAGCTACTTTGCAGAAGGCACATTTAAGGCAAATGAATTATACAAAAGTTCGCCATATATAGTTGAAGCAAAAATTAAAAATCCAGCAATTTATGGAACAAAAATTTATATTGATTTTAAAAATAATCATCAAGGTAACATTAATTTTAATTTTCAAGGTGCGTCTGTTGGAATGATACCATCTTATATGGTCATGGATG
>CAILDT010000349.1 GCA_903833025.1 uncultured Bacteroidota bacterium
ATTTTGAAGGGTTATATTCACGATGGATGGTTGAAGCCATTGTGGAAAACGAAGTATGATGAGGCGGGGATGGTGAATTATACTGCTGCGGAACATAATACTTGGGTGAGTGTGGTGGCGATGAATAAGAAGATGAATGATTTTATTGTTGCTTATCCGACGCAATTGACGGCAGGGCATATGCCTGCTGGGTTTCCGGGTGATGTGACTGGTGCTACGGGTGATTTTGGAACGAAGTATACTGCATTTAAGGGTGCTAAGGAAACGGGGGTGGGAACGGATGCGAAGGTGGTGGCGACAAATTTGGTGTTTGATGATATGCAGGATTTACAGAATGATGCTCATATTGTGTTTGCTAATGATGCGACGATGTTGAAGTTATTTATGATTGATGAGGTGAAAAAAAATGTTGCTCCGCTGGGTAGTGCGAGTTTGAGTATGAATTTTATGGAGGTGGGTACGAATTTGCCTTTGGATTTGGTGAAGGTTACTATTCAGAGTGCTACTGGTGTTGCGATTAATGGAATTAGTAATGCTGCTGGGGATTTGGATTTTGCTAATGTGGACCCAGATAATTATAGGGTGCTGATTCAGGCGCCTGGAAAGCCGGATATTAATATGACTAAGGAGGTGAATACGGGTGTGAATGCGAGGATGAAGGTGATGGTGCCTTAGGGAGTTATGAATTATGAGTTATGAGTTATGAATGGAAGCTCTGCAGAAATGCGGGGCTTTTTTTTGTGAGCGAAATTAAGCGTTTGAAAAAGCGATGAACTTGCTTACTGCGCCCGACCCGCGCGAAGTATCCTTTTTTTTCTCAATAGCCGCGCAGCGAAATATTAAAAGAAAAAAAGATACCGCGTGTGGGCGGGGATGATGTTTGAGATGAAATGTGGTGTTGCCGCCCAACTTATTTTTATTTTAATTGTGGTTGAACCCCCTGTAAACACTGATTTCTTAAAAAGTCTTAAAACTGAAAATGCTTAACAAATTTTAACAGGCGAATAGGTTGTATTTATTGGTTTGGGGTTACTTTTGTGGTCGCTAAAAAATAGTGGTATTATTTATTTTAATTAAAACTAAAAAACTATGACGGATATTAAAGAATTAAATGAGCGGATTCAGAAGGAATCGGCTTTTGTGGATTTGCTAAGCCTTGAAATGGATAAGGTGATTGTGGGGCAAAAATATATGGTGGAACGGTTGCTGATTGGGTTGCTTTCGAATGGGCATATTTTGCTTGAGGGTGTGCCTGGGTTGGCAAAAACGTTGGCTATTAAATCTCTGGCTAATACTATTCACGCTAATTTTAGTCGTATTCAGTTTACGCCTGATTTGTTGCCTGCGGATTTGATTGGGACGATGATTTATAGTCAGAAAAAGGAGGAATTTACTGTGAAACACGGTCCGATATTCGCGAATTTTATTTTGGCTGATGAGATTAATCGTGCTCCGGCGAAGGTGCAGAGTGCTTTGTTGGAGGCGATGCAGGAGAAACAAGTAACTATTGGTGAGCAGACTTTTAAGTTGCCGAATCCGTTTTTGGTGCTTGCTACTCAAAACCCAATTGAGCAGGAAGGTACGTATCCATTGCCGGAAGCGCAGGTGGATAGGTTTATGTTGAAGGTGGTGATTGGTTATCCGAATAAGGAGGATGAGCGTAAAATTGTTCGTCAGAATTTAGCGGCTGAATATCCGACGGTGAATGAGATTTTGAAAACGGATGATATTTTGAATGCTCGCAAAGTGGTGAAGGATGTGTATATGGATGAGAAGATTGAGAAATATATTGTGGATATTGTTTTCGCTACTCGTTTTCCGGCGGAATATAAGTTGAACAAGTTTGCGGGGTTAATTAGTTTTGGTGGTAGTCCGCGTGCAAGTATTAATATGGCGATGGCTGCTAAAGCGTATGCTTTTATTAAACGCAGAGGTTATGTGATACCTGAAGATGTGCGCGCGATTTGTACGGATGTGTTGCGTCATAGGATTGGGTTGACGTATGAGGCGGAAGCGGAGAATATTACTTCGGAAATGATTATTAATGAGATTTTGAATACGATAGAGGTACCGTAGTAATTCACCACTAAGGCACTTAGAACACAAAGAAACACTTAGTGGACTTAGTGGTAAAAAAATAATTCCCTTGGAAACATCAGAGCTATTAAAAAAAGTTAGGAAGATTGAGATTAAGACACGTGGGCTTTCGAATCAGATATTTTCGGGAGAGTACCATAGTGCTTTTAAGGGTAGAGGTATGACTTTTAGTGAGGTGCGGGAATACCAGCCGGGTGATGATATTAGGTCGATTGATTGGAATGTTACTGCGAGATTTAATACTCCGTTTGTAAAAGTGTTTGAAGAAGAACGTGAGATGACGGTGATGTTGTTGGTGGATGTGAGTGCTTCGGGGGAGTTTGGGACACAGAAACAAATGAAGCAGGACTTGATTACGGAATTATGTGCGGTGCTTGCTTTTTCTTCAATACAAAATAATGACAAGATTGGGATTATATTTTTTACTGATAAGATTGAGAAATTTATTCCGCCGAAAAAAGGGAAGAGTCACGTGTTGCGTATTATTCGTGATTTGATTGAATTTAAACCGGAACATAAAAAAACGGATGTGGAGCTTGCATTAAAATATTTGACTGGTGTGATTAAAAAAAGAAGTATTGCTTTTATTATTTCGG
>CAILDT010000350.1 GCA_903833025.1 uncultured Bacteroidota bacterium
CTATTCGTTTTTTAAAACTCATAATTCATAACTCATAATTCATAATTATTTTGTTTCCTTTCGCGTAGCGGAAAAAAAATTGAAATTAAAACTCTGTGTATCTCTGTGTCTTCTCTGTGCAACTCTGTGTAATAAAAAAAATTACATAGGAATAAAAAAGAGAAGCGATATTCTCACTTCTCTTTTTTACGAAACCACTAGTGAACTAATAAACTACCTCACCAACATAAAGAATCCTTGGTCGGTATGTTCGCTACCATCAAACCCTTTGGATGTTATTACATAATAATAAGTACCATCTTTAGCGAGCGCACCAGCCATTGTTTTTCCGTCCCAGCCAACAGTTACATCAGCCCAATCGAACATTTTAACACCCCAGCGGTCGTAAATAGTACCGCTAAAGGTAGCAACGCCTGTAGATGTTACTTTAAAAATATCATTCACATTATCACTGTTTGGCGAAAACACGTTTGGTATCACTATCGAATAACCAGCAAACACCTCTATGGTAGCACTTGCCGTATCCGTACATCCACCATTATTAGCAACCAATAGCACCGTATAAGTACCAGTAGTATTAAATGTAACAGTTGGGTTAGTAGCACCCGAAGAAGAAGGATTACCACCTGGGAAAAACCACGTATAAGAAGTAGCACCAGTACTTGTGTTAGTAAAATTAACCACCAACGGCGGCGTTCCCGAATTAGGATTAGCACTAAACGAAGCACTCGGACCAGGCGTGGTGGTAACATTTACTACATCCGAAGATACACAACCTGTAGTAGTATTCACCACAATAAGCGTATCCGTTCCCACTGCGTTAGCCACGGCAGTAGTAGTGTTACCTCCCGAAACTATATTACCAGTAGTAGAACCCCAATGATAAATACAACCAGATGAAGTAGAACCTGTGCCATTAAGCGTTACCGTAGCAGCACCACAAGCCAGCGATTGGTCTAGTCCTGCATTAGCAACCGGTACTGCATTTATGGTCATCGTTAAAGTTGTAGAATCCTTACAAGGACCAGGAGTTACATATTGAACAACATAAACACCCGGCGTACTTCCTGTTAAATTTATTGTTCCACCAGAGTTGATTGATAAACCCGCTGGTGTAGATGTAAACGAACCTCCACCCGTTTGAATACTTAGCGGAGCAGTTGTACCTGTTGCACAATAATGATTTGCTGAATAAAGAAAAATTGGGTCTTGTATCGCAATAATAGTAATATTATTGGACGAAGTAACCGCTGCACATCCACCAGCAGCAGGTATTGTATTGGTTACTGTATAACTTCCGGCAGCAGCAGTTGCTAAATTAACTAAGCCAGTAACAGGGTCAACCGGCAATCCTGCTGTAGCAGTAAATGTACCAGCAACTCCTCCTCCGCTAAATGTTGGCAACGGGTTAGCCGTCTGCTGACAATAAGGACTGTTTAAATAGGAGAACGTAGCAACAGGAGGTTGCGTAATGGTAATGTTGGTAGTAGTAGTTGCCGTTGGGCATCCTGCCGCTATAACAGTGTTGGTAATAGTATAATTACCAGCAGTACTCAACGATAAATTAATTACTCCTGTTGAAGAATTTATACTCAACCCAACTGGTGCTGATGTAAATGTTCCGGCAATTCCACCTCCACTAAATGTTGGCGATTGATTAACTCCTGTTGTACAAAATGGGCTACCAGTATAACTAAACGTAGCAACCGGAGGCGTACTTAAAACTATGGTGGTTGTAGAAACAGCGTTCGGACAACCAGCAGCACCCACAACTGTATTGGTTACAGTATAAGTTCCGGGCGTGCTTAAAGTAATATCAACAATACCTGTTACACCATCTATTACTAAACCTGTGGTTGAAGTAAATGTACCAGCAACACCTCCTCCGCTAAATGTAGGAGCAGGGTTTCCGCCACCACCCACACAATAAGGACTACCAGTGTAACTAAACGAAGCAATAGGTGCAGCAACAATAGTTATGCTTGAAGAATCAATTACCGTAGGGCATCCGCTTGGCGAAACAGTATTATAAACCATATACGTTCCTGGTGTACTTGTAGAAAGAGTTACCAAACCTGTTGATGAGCTAATGCTTATACCACCACCAGAAGTAAACGTTCCTGCAATACCACCACCTGTAAATGTTGGCGATGGGTTAGTAGCATTTTGGCAATAAGGAGTATTCGGATAATTGAACGAAGCAGCAAACGTAGCAGCAATTGTTATTGTAGTGGTTGCTGTAATAGTTCCACAAGCAGCCGATGTTATTTGATTAGTAACCGTATAAGTTCCCGGTGTGCTGGTAGCCAATGTTACTAAACCTGTTACTGCATCTATGGTTAAACCTGCTGTTGATGTAAACGTTCCTGCCGTTGCACCTGCTCCCAATGTAGGCAATGGGTCTGTTCCTGCTTGGCAATAAGGGCTTCCTGCGTAACTAAAAGTAGCATCTGGCGAAGCATCAATGGTAATAGTTGCAGTTGCACTTGCAGCAGCACATCCGCCCGAAGCAGCAATGGTATTGGTTACAGTATATGTTCCCGGTGTGCTCAATAATAAATTAACTAATCCTGTGTTTGCATCTATACTCAAACCAACTGTTGAAGTAAATGCACCCGCAACTCCACCTCCACTATAAGTTGGCGATGGGTTAGCTCCTGTTTGGCAATAAGGATTTGCAATATAGCTAAAAGTAGCAACCGCCGATGTTGAAATGGTAATAGTAGCAGTAGATACAGTTGCAGCACATCCGCCCGAAGCAGCAATTGTATTGGTAACAGTATAAGTTCCTGGAGTACTTGTTGATAATGTTACTAATCCTGAATTTGCGTCAATAGTTAAACCTACTGTAGAGGTAAACGTTCCTGCAATTCCTCCACCGGAGAATGTTGGTGAAGGGTTAGTTCCTCCAACACAATAAGGACTACCAGTATAGCTAAAAGTACCAACCTGTCCTGCATTTATTGTTATTGTTGCTGTTGCTACCACCTGCGGACAAGCACCGGAAGCAGCTATTGTATTAGTTACCGTATAAGTTCCCGGTGTGCTCAATGTTAAATCAACAACTCCTGTTGATGAGTTAATAGATAAACCACCTGTGGAAGTAAACGTTCCTGCCGCGCCGCCGCCGCTGAATGTTGGAGAAGGATTCACTCCGCCGATACAATAAGGACTTCCTGTATAGCTAAAGGTTGCCGCAAATGTAGAAGCTACAGTAATTGAAGTTGTTGCTGTAACAGCAGGACAAGGACCAGAAGCAGGAACCGTATTGGTTACTGTATAAGTTCCGGCTGTGGTTAAAGCAAGATTAACAGTACCAGTACTTGCATTAATACTTAATCCCGAAGGAGATGATGTGAAAGTACCTGCTACACCACCACCTGTATATGCAGGAGAAGGGTTTGGACTACCAACACAAAATGGATTTCCTGGATAGTTGAAAGTTGCAACAGGCAAAGAATCAATAGTTATAGTTGCCGTTGAAGAAACTGAAGGGCAACCAGTTGGCGAAACAGTATTTGTTACTGTATAAGTTCCTGGTGTGCTGGATGCTAAAGTTACAGTTCCCGTGTTTGGGTCAATAGTTAAACCTGTTGTAGAACTAAATGCTCCGGCAATACCTCCTCCGCTATAAGTTGGTGTAGGGTCAGTTCCATTAATGCAATAAGGATTTGCTGTATAGCTAAATGATGCAACTGGAGCGGCAACAATAATAACTTCGGTAGAATCAATAACATCAGGACATCCAGTACCAGCACCAGGTAGTGTGTTATATACCCAATAAGTACCCGGAAGACTATTAGTAACATCCATATCAGCAGTATTAATGTCTACAATTAGGTTGGGTGATGAAGTTGAGAAATTCCCCGGCTGACCCTGTCCAATAAAGGTTGCAGGTATTACACCCGCGCTTTGACAATATGTATTAGCAACTGTATCATAAGGATATCCGAAGTTTGCAAATGGTAATTGAGTAATGTCTATAACTGTGGTTGCAACAACAGGTGCACATCCATTAACAGAAGGAACACTGTTTGTGATTGTATAACTTCCCGGAGGAGTTAATGTTAAATCCACTAATCCAGTTGATGAATTTATTACAACACCGGGGTCTCCAGTGAAAACACCACCAATACCACCACCAGTAAATGTAGGTAATGGGTTAGTTCCCCCTTGGCAATATGGGTCATCAACATAACTAAAAGTACCTTCTGTTGGAGGGATTATAGTTATTGTAGCTGTTGAAGTAACAGCAGGGCAGCCATTTGCAGCAGGTAATGTATTGGTAACCGTATATGTTCCCGGAGTTGATGTACTTGTGTTTACAACCCCAGTTGAAATTCCTATAACTAATCCGGCAGGAGATGAAGTAAACGTACCTCCTACTCCACCGCCTGTAAATGTTGGTGGTGGGTTTACACCGCCTCCGTGGCAATAAGGAGAAGCAGGATAGCTAAATGTTCCAATTGGTAAAGCTGTTATTGTTACGGTAGCAGTGGCAGTTTGTGATGCACAAGGTCCCGACGCTGGAATTGTATTGGTTACTGTATAAGTACCCGCAGTACTTGTAGAAAGATTAATAGCACCACTACCCGGAACTATACTTAATCCAGCAGGAGTAGCTGTAAATGTTCCTGCTACACCGCCACCAAAAAATGTTGGTGATGGATTAACACCGTTTTTACAATATGGACTTCCTAAATAAGTAAACGTTGCAATTGCAGGAGCAACTATAGTTATAGAAGCTGTTGCTGTTGAAGCAGGGCAACCATTTCCCGCTTGTATGGTATTAGTAACAGTATAAGTATTCGGTGCAGAGGTTGAAGCTGTAACTTGTCCGGTATTAGCATCAAGTGTTAATCCCGCAGGGGTTGATGAAAACACACCACCAAATGCTCCTGCTCCATAAGTTGGAAAAGGATTGATACCTCCTGTTGTACAATATGGGCTTCCTGTATAACTAAACGTTGCAACCGGGGCAATTGTTATCGTAATAGTAAAAGTAGCTGTTGCAGCAGGGCATCCTGATTGTGCAGGAACTGTATTGGTAACAGTATAAGTTCCAGGTGTACTTGCAGATAAGTTTATTAATCCTGTGGAAGAGTTTATTACTAAACCAGTTGTGGATGTAAATGTTCCTGCAGCGTTATTTCCTGCAAAAACAGGTGTTGGGTTAGCAGCTGTTTGACAAAATGGCGAACCCGAATAACTAAAATTAGCTCCCGGTGTAGCAACCACGTTAACTAAATTAGTTGCTGTACATCCCGCTAAGGTAGAAGTAACCCAATATTGACCTGGCGTGGTGACAGAAATAGAAGTACCTGAAGAACCTGTACTCCATAAGTATGAATCGTAATTAGTGGGTGTTACCGAAAGTGTAGTTGGGTTACCTTGGCAAAGTGCAGGTGTACCATTTAAAGTTGGGTGTAAAGCCGAAAGCCCTGTGGTATCAACAAATATAATTGCATTAACAACTGTTGTTCCGACAGGGTTTCCATTATCTGTACCTGTAAATGTAATTACGTTACTCCCCACATTTAAAATGGTAGCAGTAACAAGTACTTGCGCAAATGCAACATTTCCAGGGGTGTTGCTCAATATGGACGAGTTAGCTGTTCCATTTAGATTGATGGTAATGGTTGTATTTTGCGTTGATTCAGGTGAGAGAAACAATGCACTTAAAATAATTGAATCGTTTAGACTGCAAATTTTTATGGTATCGCAGTTATTTAAACCTGCCACAATAGGCGGTATATTAGTGCTTGCACACGTGTTAAAGAAAAAAGATTTATAATCTAACCACTCTACACCGCTTGGGTTGGTGGTTCCATTGTATGCTGCACCGGGTGCGTTAAAACGCCCTACTTGTGCAAAGTTTACCCCATCGCCTTTGTTTACACCTACTGTAGCTGGTGTGCCACCAAAGCCGTTAACACCACCTGAAACATCTCCTGTAGTCCATTGCATAGCACCATAACAAAATGCGATATTGGAACCGTTTGGCAATATAGGGTCGTTGCCATCAGTAATTATTAATTGAAAGGTGTTTTTTTTATCCGCGTGGTTATTGAAATACCCAACCTGTTCCCATTTCACAATAGCATAAGTAGGAGTTATTTTATAATATACTAACCCACTCCCAGCATTTGTTGTCATTACATCTGCCCAAAAAGGCGCAACCATAGCTGGTATAGAACCAGATGGAAAACTAGAAGAAGTGTATGGACCATAACCAGCTCCAAATGTAATGTTACCATTGGTATTGATAAAAAACTGGTTGTAATTAGTTCCATACATACAAAAAGTAAAAGGGATTGCTTTTGCGGCTGTCGAGCCATCGTCATTTCTGTATTGCGGGGGAGTACCAATTGTAAATTCTGCTACGTGAAATGTGGTATCCAATGGAACCAGACAATCACATTGCGTGTTTAATATTTGGCTTGGGTTGCCGTGGATTACGAGTGTTTTATTTTGATTATTCACATCTTCCTGCGTTATATGAACAGAAGTATTTGGGTGTTGCACCGGCTCACCTGCAAAAATATATTCGAAGCGGTCGTCCAGTTTTCCGGCTGCTTTCATCTCTTCGTACGCTGGCAACGGTAAAATTACTTTAGGTTTCGGACCTGCAGGTTTCAAGCCATCAATGTTTTCTGTTACAACATTGGGAGTTGCATTAGTTTGATTTAGTATTTGCCCTACTGATAATAACGGAAGTAAGAATACTGCGATTGATAATAGTTGTTTTTTCATTCTTTTTGGGTTTGTTTATTTGTTTGGGTTATTGTTAAAATTGAAATTCGGTGAGCGTGTATTCGGTGTTGTTATAATTTACTTTGTTTACGTTTAATTCCTTGAGTAAAAATTTTATTTTCGATGTTAAATCAGTGTTATTGGTTGCTGTTAAATTTATTACTACCATAAATCCTTTGTCGGTTACATCTTTATTTTCAGTAATGTTTTTTAGTTCTAGTTTGGTAAATGATTTATTTACAGTTAATACATTATTTATTTTTTGTTGTTTTGTTTTTTCATCCATTGAAATATGTTTGATGAAAAAGGAGGTGGAATAATCTATTGGCGCATTGCCATTATTTTCTTTTTCGCCGTTTACTGAAAGAAATGCAACAGGCGATAAGGAAGACGAGACAACTGTTTGAGCTGATACATTGCAAACTGTTATTGCTAAGAAGCAGATAGTAATTATTATTTTTTGTACCGATTTCACTCTTCCTTTTTTCTTTGATTTTATTTCTTCAACAAGGGGTAGTATTCCGCTCACTGTATGTTGTGCAAACATACAAATATAATTTATTAACGCAACTGTTTTTAGACGAAAAAACGATAATTGTTGATATTTCGTTGTTTTGTGGTTATTGATTGGCTCAGTTGGCGATTGCAAAAAAAATCCCGCTCTTTTTTTAAGGAGCAGGATTTTCAAAAGAGAGATTTTTCCTTTTTATTTCTTCACCAACTTTTTTCTTTCCACGCCTTTTTCTGTTTTTGTCTCTATAAAATAAATTCCACTTTCAAGATTTCCAATATTTAATTTAGTTTCGTTGTTTTTTATTTCCTGCTTCATCACTTGTTTGCCTTGCGCATCAAAAATGGTTATTGATTGTATTGTTTCAGTATTATTTTTTATAAAAATTTCTGATGTTGCCGGATTTGGATAAACGCTTACATCCGAACTTTGACTCATTATTTCGTTGGTGCCAACAGGGTTGCTATAATATACAGTTACCCTGATGTGGTCTATATCAGCAGTATAAATACTTGCCGACATATTTTTTGCCATCACTGCTACTCCGAATCCCGAATAATTAATTGCTGCTGGCGTAAGTGTTGCGCCCCATAAATCGGAGGAGTTGCCATAGGTGGCGTAAGTGCTTATCCCTGTCCAAGGGGTGTTGCTGGCTTTGTTGGTTCCTATGCGCACACCAAGTGAATCCATTAGTTGCACTACCGAATCTTTTACTCCTAATCCGCCTACCGAGCCGCCGGAATAATTACGTTTTACTTCTGTTAATATACCTGTTATGGTAGCTGTTGCGGGTATTGTAAATCCAAAATTGCTCACATATAAATATCTGGAGAAAAATGCGCCACCCGGTCCTGAATTTGGGTGGGCAAGCAAGCCAGATGTTGTGTTTGTATTGTCATTCGCTTCTGCGTTTGTGTAATTTACCCAATCCGACCCTGGGCAAGCCAAGCAACCGTTAGCCGATTCGGTTGCTGCTGCTGGGCTGTTGGGTCCTTGCGTTTGTGCGTTGCTGATAATTGAAACTGAAATTATTGCAATGCTAAGTAGTACTTTTTTCATCGCTTTATATATAAGGAAGTTAATTTTCTAAAACTGGAGATAGTGTCTTTTCTATCTCGCTTTTTATTTTTATTGTGAGTTCGAAAAACGAGTATTCTTCATCTATTGATGTAAAGTCGAATACAAATTTATCGCCCGATTTGCGTGCTATTTCTATCAGCCCCAATCCGCCGCCACCTTTCGAACTCATTTCTCCTTTTTCGAGTATGGACATATATTGTTCTTTTAATTCGGTTTTTGATAGTGTGTTTATTTGTGTTAATTTTTCTTGGAGTGGTGTTATGTTATTTTTTTTGATGTAGTTACCAGTCATTATCAGGTAGTCGTTTTCTTGTTTGGAGATGAGGAATATGGCGGATAGTTTTTGTTTGTCGGGTTCGTGCTGGTTTACTATTGTTTCGTGGTGGTGGAAAAGGTTTTGAAGGCATTCTACTAACACGTAATATACTTTCCTTTTTACTTTTATTTCTTCGTTCGATATTTCCATATTCAATTCCATTATTTGAAGTATGGAGGTTACCAATTCGGTAGTAATTTCTCCTTGAAAGGAAAACAAGATGTTGTTTTCTTTCATTCTTTTGTAACAATCGAATATGCCGCTTATCATTGTTTATTTGTATTTAGTTATTATTAATTGTTTATCTGTTTTTATACTAATTAACCCATTTACAGGGCGTTTCAAAGCGTTTTTGTGTACCGGAATACAACTTGTCTGCTACGGAAGATGACTTGCCAAACACGGAAGAAGAGTTTCCAAACACAGAAGAAGACTTATCGAACATAGAAGAAGAGTTGCCAAACACGGAAGAAGACTTGCCAAACAAAGAAGAAAAGTTGTCAAACACGGAATACGACTTATCGAACATAGAAGATAAGTTGTCAAATATGGAAGGAAGTGGAAATTTACGATTCATCAACACACACCATATTATAGCTCACTAATCGTGGGGAAGCTTTACAAGGTTTTGAACCTGGGTGTGTGATTATCATTTTGTTGTTTGTTTTTTTTCTTGAGATGACAAATATAGAACAATTTTGGAAGCGGCGAAATTATATTAATTTTATTTCGACAAGAAATATAATACTTTTGTTTAATATTTGAATGAACTATAATTATGAAAAGCATATTCATC
>CAILDT010000351.1 GCA_903833025.1 uncultured Bacteroidota bacterium
CCCACACCCATTCCTTCCAAAGCATAAGTCATCTTTTACCATTCCAGTATTATCGTTTCAGCACTAACAACCTATTGAGGGTGACGCCAATTGATGTCTGTTAATATCGATAACCTCAGGCCTAGCCTTCAAGGCCTTATTCAAAATCATATAGGTATCTTTATCAAAAGCGGGTCTTGCGCTATCGAGCAATGACGCAATCTCTGTTTCAGTTTGAACGGTACCTAAGTAACACCAATGATCGATGATGTGTAGATCATCCAATTCTTTAAGCCCAATTGCGCCGTCGTAGGGCCATTGGTTGACTTTTAATTTAGTCATGGCTTGCTGTAAGCGTAACGCATGAGACAACATAGACTCTTCACCCACACAAACACCTTGGCATCTATGCAATTGCCTTGCAAAACAAGGGCGGCCTTTTGAAACTTTTTCCAGTCCCAGAGCACCCAAACATAAGCTATTGTCCTGTGCCAGTTTACGCAGCGCTTTGTGAGCATCTCGTTGAGTTCGAAATAAACCGTACAAATTATCTTGCCCACCAAAGTCCAAATCATCCGCCCACGTAAGCACGGGGTATAATCGTTCCGATTTTTGTTGTAGCTGCCACGCACACAAATCATTACTTCGTCTTAACCGCCGGTTATGGATAGGTTGCATTGTTTTAATCAGTTGCGCTTCTTTCAGCAAGGCTCCAATTTCACCGGCTGTTTCTATATAATCAATCCGGCGTAATTGCTGAGATAAACTCATCTCTTTACTGTAGCGATGGTCCGCCGAAAAATGCGACAATACACGCTGTTTAATATGCGTACTTTTGCCGACATATAAAGGTAAATCGTTCTCCCCGTAAAACAAATACACACCCGGTGTATCCGGTAAACTTTGAATCAAACTATCATCGATTTGTGAAGGCGTACTGGATCGTCCCACCAATTTCTTGACGGTGGCGACAATAAGGGCTGCATCGAAAGTTGTATGAATGTCTTGCCAAAACTGATGGATTAATTGCGCATCACCCAAGGCTCTGTGTCTCTCAGATACTTTTAAGTCATGGCGAACAATGAGGCTATCGAGGTTATGATGCTTATGCTCTGGAAATAGAGCTCTGGAGAGTTTTACACTGCATAAGATATTAGGCCTGAAAACAATATCAAGACGCTTAAACTCATTTTTTAAGAAGCCATAATCAAAACGTGCGTTATGGGCAATAAACAAATAATCTTCCAACAGCAGATTAAGATCTTGGGCTATGTCCTCAAAGCGAGGTGCTTCCAGGATCATGTCATTGGTGATACCGGTCAGTCTTTCGATAAAAGCCGGTATTCGTGTTTGCGGATTAACTAATTGACTCCATTCACGCACACCGATTTCATCAACCAACACCACACCCACTTCAGTGACACGATCAACCAAAGGATTTCCACCGGTGGTTTCAAGATCAACGAAAGCTAAACGCACCGGTGAATTTAAGATGTGAACTCCAAAATGGTCCGCTGATCAAAGCACCGGCACTAATTCAAGCCGCGACATAGTGTTGGAAAAGATGTTTCACAAAATACCGTAATTGCTCACAAGGTTTCTTCTTATAAGCGTTCATGATGTCTTTAACTTGATTAAACGCTTGGTCACGCATGTGTACTTTATTGTTCATTTGGAATCTCCTTTGTTTTGTTATTTGTAAGTTTATCGTAAATACTTTAGAAAGCAAGTAAAAAGAGAACAAAAAGAAAACAATAAAAACTGTTTCCTTTGGGTCGATTACAATACTTTCATTTGTCCGTTGAGTGTTGTTTAAGCAAGATAAATCAAGCATGTCAGCAAGTCGGCTTAACTCTTTAGTGGTACATCGTTGACCCTAATAATGCCGCTACTGCTAAAACCGTGATGCAGGAAGCAATGATGTTCATTGTGCCTATACGTTTGGTATCTTTGATTAAGTAGCTGATAAGAATTAATGATTCGTCAATTGGGGATGTAAACCTTAAAAGTAGCTCTTTTGTACCGGCTTGCATCAATTGATCCATCGCTACTTTACTACTCTCGAGAGAGGCATTCAAAA
>CAILDT010000352.1 GCA_903833025.1 uncultured Bacteroidota bacterium
AAAAGCGATGATGTTGCCATTTGCGCCCGACCCGCGCGAAGTATCCTTTTTTTATCCGTTGCCCCGCAGGGAAAAATTAAAGAAAAAAAGATACCGCGTGTGGGCGGGGAATTGGTTGGATTGAAATGGGATGTTGCCGCCATGAAAATAATTATGAGTTTTGAATTATGAGTTTGTTCGCAAAAAAAAAATCCCGCTATTTGAAGTAGCGGGATTTTTGGGTTTTATTTTTATGTGATGCTTTTTTATTTTTCGGCTAATTTGTTCATTACTTCTGCGCTTACTCCGGTGGTGGAGTAGCCGCCGTCGTGAAATATGTTTTGCATTGTTACCATTTTTGTGAGGTCGGAAAACATTGCGATGCAGAAGTCGGCGCAGGATTCGGCGGAGGCGTTTCCGAGTGGTGCTATTTTGTCGGCGTAATCATAAAAATCGCCGAAACCTTTTATTCCGGTGCCGGCGGTGGTTTTGGTGGGCGATTGGGATACGGTGTTGATGCGTACTTTTTTGTCTAATCCGTAATGGTAGCCGAAACTGCGGGCTATGGATTCGAGCATTGCTTTGATGTCTGCCATATCGGTATAAAATGGGTAGGTGCGCTGTGCTGCCATATAGGTTAGAGCTACAACACTTCCCCACTCGGATATTGCGTCTAATTTTTTGGCTACTGCAAGCATTTTATGAAAGGAGAGTGCGGATACGTCGATTCCTTTGTTGAAATAATCGTAATTTAATTCGGGGTATGGTATGTTTTTGCGAATGTTTACGCTCATTCCGATGGAGTGCAAAACGAAATCTATTTTGCCGCCGAGTACTTGTTGCGATTGGGTAAATAAATTAGTTAATTCATCTACGTTTGTTGCGTCGGCAGGTATTATTTGTGAGTTTGTGCTTTCGGCGAGTTTTTTTATTTCGCCCATTCGCATTGCTATTGGTGCGTTTGTGAGTACGAAGGTTGCGCCTTCTTGGTGTGCTTTTTCGGCAACTTTCCAAGCTATTGAGTTTTCGTCTAATGCGCCTGTGATGATTCCGCGTTTTCCTTTTAGTAAGTTGTGGGACATAGTTTTTTAGTTATGAGTTATTAATTGAGTTGCAAATGTATTGATTTATTGTGTTTTTAAAATTAAATTAATTTGAAATTGTAGTTCGGGTAGTTCGTTAATAATTATGTCCCAAACAATATCGTAATCTACTCCGAAATAATCGTGTATTAATTTATCACGAGTGCCGGCAAGGCTTTTCCATTCTATTTCGGGGTGTTGTAATCTAAAATCTTGGGGTAATTTTTTTGTTGCTTCGCCTATTATTTCCAAACTTCTTATTATTGCTCGTGATAAAACGGTGTTGTTAAAAACGTCTTCTTGATTTTTGTCTTTTGTGTTGATTAAAATAAAATCAATTTCATCAGCAATATGTTTTATAAAATCAAGATGTGAGAGTAACATATTCAACTGTTTTAATAATATGCGGACCGATATATGGGCTTAACGATTGTGGCGTAATTACTTCTACTTTTCTCCCTAATAAATTTTCGAGAAATTGCGCCAAGCCGATAAAATTTTTAAATGTTTTTTTAGCGGAATTAAATTCTACTATAAAATCTACATCGCTTTTTTCTGTTTGTTCGTTGCGGACAAATGAGCCAAATAAGCCGAGTTTTTCTACACCATAATTTTTTATTGAGTTTCTGTTTTCAGAAATGAGAAATAATAATTCGGCTTTATCGGCAACGCTTTTTGTTTTCATCTCACAAAGATATGAATTAATTTTTCAGCAGTTCTTTTGCATTACTAATTGCGGCGGCGGTGGGTGTGCCGGTGCTCAACATTTTTGCTATTTCTTTTACACGCTCTTCGGCATTCAGTTTTTTGATGTTGCTGTATGTTTTATTATTCTTTTCTTCTTTGTAAACAAATAAATGTGTTTCGCCTTTGCTTGCTATTTGGGGCAAATGTGTGATTGCTATTACTTGCATTGCGCCTGCCATTTGGTTCATTATGGTTCCTACTTTGTTGGCTATGTCGCCCGAAACGCCTGTGTCTATTTCGTCAAATATAATTGTTGGTAATGCTGTAAGTTGTGCAATTAATGATTTTATGCTCAACATTAATCGCGATAACTCTCCGCCGGAAGCTACTTTGTTTAGCTCTTTAAAATCGCTTCCTTTGTTTGCAGAAAATAAAAAATTGATTTTATCAATACCGTTTTTACTTAATATTTCGTTTTCTGTTTGTTCCATTTTAAGCTGTGCATTGGGCATAGATAAAGAGGAAAGCAACGAAGCAATTTCCTTTTCTATTTTTGGAATTACTTTTTTTCTGTTGGCTGAAATCTTTTTTGCGGAAGCAAATAATGTTTTTTCTAAGGAAGAAATTTCTTTTTTTAGTTTTTCAATTTCTACTTCCAACGAACTAAAATCAAGAAGTTTATTGCTCAACTCATTTTTTAGATTGATTAATTCTTCAATCGTTTTTACTTGATGTTTTTGTTGCAAGCGATATATTTCATCCAACCGAATGGTTAATGTTTCAATACGTTTTGGGTCGTACACAATATCTTGTTCCAATGTTTCTAACTCATTTGCAATATCTTTTAATTCGATATAACTACTGTTTATGCGAGCATCTAATTCATTTATTTCCGATTTAAATTTAGTAAGCGATGCGATAAGTAATTTTATTTCTTTCAGAGATGAAAGTAAATTAAGTTCGCCACCATTTAAACCATAAGCGGCTTTCGAAAGATTTAATTTTATTTCTTCTGCATTATTCAGTGTTTCTAATTCCTGCTCTAATGCAAGTTGTTCAGCAGGTTTTAAATTTGCATCTTCCAATTCATTAAACTGAAATTGAAAATAATCAAGTTCCTTTTTCGCTTGAGATTCTTTCAGAGATAATTCAGTTAATTTTTTTTCGAGTACTTTAAATTGTTTGAAATTATCAGCGTACTCGTTTAATAAATCAGTATCATTTGCAAATGCGTCCACCACCGAAAGTTGAAATTCACTGGTATTTAAAGCCAGCGTTTCGTGTTGAGAATGTATATCAATTAGGTAAGCGGCTAACTCTTTTAATTGAGTAAGTGTAACAGGTGTATCATTTATAAATGCTCGCGATTTTCCTTCCGGATTTATTTCTCTGCGGATGGTTGTTGTGGTTTCGTAATCTAATTCATTAGCAACAAAAAAATCTTTTAAAGCATATCCTTTTATGTTGAAAGAAACTTCTACTATACATTTTTTTAATTTGTCCTGTAACGAATTTGCATCAGCTCTACTTCCAGCAATCAATCCCAAAGCACCCAACAATATTGATTTCCCTGCACCTGTTTCACCAGTAATAATTGTTAATCCTTTCGAAAAATCAACATCGAGTTTATCAATCAACGCGTAATTTTGTACGGAAATGTGATTAAGCATAATTCAAATTAATAAAACCATTTTACTGACTCGTGAGGATACGCTGGTATTTATTGCTATTGGTAGGGTCAATTTCGTTAAGCGTATTTATAACTTTCGATTTTTCATCGGGAAAAGCACCAGAAAAAATATTTATTACCTCTT
>CAILDT010000353.1 GCA_903833025.1 uncultured Bacteroidota bacterium
ATTTAATTACACGCATTATTGCAACCCAACATTTGATGAATTGTATTTAAAATCATTAGAGGAATTAAATGATTCTATTCGGTATTCTGAATACAGAGAAATGGATAAATTATTACTAAAAGACTCGCCAATAGTGCCATTGTATTATGATGAAGTAGTACGGCTTGTACATAATAATATTAGTGGTTTAACTACTAATCCGATGAATTTGTTGACGTTGAAGAGGGTGAAGAAGAATGGAGAACGGTGAGCGGAGAATGGAGAATAGTGAGTGAATACTATTGCACTCCAAATAGACCTCACCCCCTGCCCCTCTCCTTAAAAAAAGGAGAGGGGTGACAAGGTGTGACGCACTTTGTACATTTTGCTTTTATTGTACTTCCAAATAAGTAACCACAGGGTAATGGTCGGATAGTTCCTCGCGTATAGTTTTGAAATTATATGCTTTAAATTTATTGCTGTGCAAAATATAATCAATGCGGAACGAAGGAAATTTACCCACATAACTTCTACCTAAACCATTACCACTTTCTACAAACGCATCTTTTAAATTACTCGAAATAGAATGGTAAGTATAGGATGCGGGAGTATCATTAAAATCGCCACAAAGAATAATTGGGTAGCGACAGTTAGCTATGCTTGCTGAAATTAAATCGGCTTGTTTTGCACGTTTTACAAATGCAATTTTTAATCGCCTTAATATGTTTTTAGATTGTTCGAGGTCTTCTTTCTCCATATCTTTTTCCAACTCTTCAATATACTTGTAATCATTAAGAGCAAAGGCGATGGACTGCAAGTGCATATTGTAAATACGCGCCGTATCATCGCCATATTTTATATCTGTATAAATACAAATGTTATTACTCTTATATCCAAAATCAATTTTGCCTTTAGAGATAATAGGATAAGAACTAAAGGTAGCTATTCCGAAATGCTGATGTAAACGAGCTTCGGTAGTATATTCTACGTGAACAAATTTTGCTTTTTGCATATTCACAATCGAATCTAAATTATCAAACTTACTACTATCTCGTGAAAAAAATTCCTGAAAACACATTACATCTGGGCTTTCAGCATTAATTAAATTAAACATTTTTGTTCGTGTTTCCATATTATGAGTCCAATTGTATAAATCAAAAACCTTAACATTGTACTGCATTACTTTAATTACATTCTTTGATTTATTAGGTGCTTTATCAAAACTAAATTGAACGTAATGATGAATAATAGGTAAACCAAACAATAAAATCACCAAAGAATAAAATGCTTTTTTCTTTAAGAGGATAGTCCAATAGATAACAAACACTATGTTAGTAGCAACTAATAAAGGAAACGACAAACCAAAAAAAGCGATGAAAGAAAAGTTTTCGGGACTAACGTAAGGAGCGAGATAGGATATTAATAAACACACAACAGCAATGTGATTGCAAAAGATAACCACCCGATTAAACAAGTAACGCTTGCCTTTCCGTACTTTTATTTCCTGCTGATATATGTTATCTCGTTTACCCACTATTTATTTTTTGCCACTTGCTTTAAACAATGTTTCTTTTTCCTGTTTGCTTAAACTCTCATATCCCGATTTAGAAATCTTATCAAGTATAGCATCAATCTGCTGCTGTGTAACGTTTTTTTGATAGTTGTATTCTTCATCCGAAACAGTACGTTTGTATGCTACTTTCATTTTGCTTCTTGGTTTTTTACTAAATAAACCACTCATCCAATCCAGCAATTTATTTATTCCCTTCGATAAATCTCTTCCCTTTTTATATTGTTGAATAAAAATAAAACCCATCAATGCACCACCTAAATGTGCTAAATTACCTCCTACATTATTGTACTGCGCTACGCTCAACACATCAATAAACAAAACAAATAAAGCAACGTATAATAATTTAACAGGACCAACGAACATTAGATTAATAAGATAATTAGGAACCAAAGTAGCAGCCGCTATTATAATAGCAGTAACTCCGGCAGATGCACCAACAAGGGTAGAATCTGAATTAAAGTAACCACTAAAAACTGGAATAAAATTAACTATTAACATAGTTACCAAACCACCAGCAACGCCACCCATAATATAAAGAGGGATAATTTTTTTTGAATCAGTGAAGCTCGATAATATTTGTCCGAACCAATAAAGAGTAATTAAATTCCAAAAAATATGAGGCAATTCAAAATGAACAAACATATACGTAATAAGTGTCCAAGGTTTATAAATAAAACCTTGTAACGTAATGGGGAGCGAGAGATTATCCTTCAAGAAAATATAAACAGCAGCAACACCGGGGATACCTCTTGCAATAAAAAGCAGACTAAAAATTAAAAATATTACAATGTTTATTATGATTAAACGAGTAACTACATTACCACTTTTTATTTTTAATTTAATATCTTCTATAATTTGATTTGCCATAAACTAAAATATCTGCTTCTTATTTCTTTGCCAATACTTGACTAAAATAAACCCAAATAACGCGCCACCCAAATGCGCAAAATGAGCTATGTTATCACCTTCCACTTGAGCAACGCCCGAAACCAATTCAATTACGGCATATAATATAACCGCATATTTTGCTTTTATAGGAATAGGAATAAACATTAAAAACAATTCGGTATTGGGGAAAAGCAAACCAAAGCCAACAAGTATTCCGAACACCGCACCAGATGCACCAATAGTAGCACCATTAATTATAATATTCGCTTCGGCAGCAATGGGATTAATAAAGTTTTTTCCATCTTGAATAATTTGTGTTCCGTTGGTTAATAAATAATGCAACTCATCCGCTGGAATTTGAGAATACAAAGACTGTAACCGAATGTACGCTACCAACAGTTGAATTAACGCAGCCCCAATTCCTGTAATCATATAAAATATTAAAAAACGTTTTGGTCCCCAAAAATTTTCCAACACATTGCCAAACATCCACAAAGCAAACATATTAAAAAGTATATGCTCAATGCTTCCGTGCATAAACATATAGGTTACTAACTGATAAGGTTTAAATAATCCTGAAGAGAAATAATGCAACCCAAGGTAGTTGGCTAAGTCAATATTATATTGTTTTTCTACCGCATAGGATGCAAGAAAAAACAACACATTTATGATTAATAAATTTTTTACTACCGCTGGTAATACTTTAAAACTATTCGGACGATATTGTTCGTATGCCATATTATTTAATTCTTATTTTTTAAATCTCTTATCTAAATCATCACTCGAAAAGGTTGTTATTGTTGGTCTTCCATTTGGTGTGCTATACGGCATTTCGCAAGCAAACAATTCATCAATCAAATTATTCATCTCTTCTTGTGTTAACGATTTCCCTGTTTTAATTGCCATATTTCGTGCCATTGAACGTGCAACGTTTTCTCTTCTGTCCGATTTTAATTCTATTAAGTTTTGTTTATAGTTCTCTATTAAATTTTCTAATAATGCCACCGAATCACCATCCACAGCTTCTGCCGGAATGCCGTGAATAATAAAAGTGTTTTTTCCAAACTCACTTATATCAAATCCTAATGCAGTAATTTCTGTATGCAAATCTTTTACCAAAGCAAAATCTGAAGCATTTAATTCAATGGTTTTCGGAAATAATTCCTGTTGTGTTGCTGATTTATTTTTTTCTAACGCATTAATAATTCGCTCATACAAAATCCGTTCGTGAGCTCCTTGCTGCTCAATCACCATAAAACCAGTTTTAATATGCGTCAAAATATACTTGTTATGCAACTGATAACTCGATTTCAAATTACTTTCGTGAAGCTCATTATCCCAATCCGTATTTATCGTTTGCTGCGTATCTTCTTCTTTTTTTATTTCAAACTCCAATTGATTATCCGCGTGCCTACTATACATTTTCTCCCAATTCGCATAATTCGACAATTCCCTTTCCGAAGGTTTCACTGCCGAAGTATCTGTTTTAAATGGATTATAATTAGGGTCAACCGTTATTGTTGGTTGTTTATAAATTCCATCGACAGGTTTTAACGGCATATTATAAAGATGTGCTTCTTGATTAAAATCCAAGCTTGGTGCAATGTTAAACTGCCCCAACGATTTTTTTATCGCCGACCGCAAAAAAGCATAAATCGCTTTTTCATCTTCAAACTTCACCTCTGTTTTTGTGGGATGAATATTTATATCAATTGTTTTCGGGTCCACATCCAACATCAAAAAGTACGATGCGTAACTATCATTTGGCAGCAATTGCTCAAAAGCCGATTGAACTGCGTGATGCAAATAAGCACTTTTTATAAATCTTTTATTCAAAAAGAAAAACTGTTCACCTCTCGTCTTCTTCGCAAAATCGGGTTTTATAACATATCCCTTAATATTTACAATTCCAGTTTCTTCTTCCACAGGCACCAACCTAGAATTATACGAAGCTCCAAACACCCCCATCAACCGTTGTTTCAAATTGCCAACTGGCAAGTTAAACACCTCCGTATTATTATGATGAAACGTAAAAGCAACCTGGGGATTCGGAATAGCCACCCGCTGAAACTCATCAATAATATGTCGCAATTCAACAGAATCCGTTTTTAAAAAATTTCTTCGAGCGGGTACATTATAAAATAAATTTTTTACCGAAATACTTGTCCCATCAGGGCAAATGGAGTGTTCTTGACTTTTTATCTCACTCCCCTCTATCTCTATTTTCACACCCGTTTCATCCCCAATCCGTTTTGTTTTTAACTCCACTTGCGCAATAGCAGCAACCGAAGCAAGTGCTTCCCCTCTAAAACCCATTGTTCTGATGGCAAACAAATCTTCCGCCTTCTTTATTTTCGAAGTAGCGTGTCTCTCAAAACTCATTCTGGCATCCGTTTCGCTCATTCCACAGCCATTATCAATCACCTGAATAAGCGTTTTTCCAGCATCTTTCACAATCAATTTAATCATCGTACTGCCAGCATCCAACGCATTTTCCATCAACTCCTTCACTGCTGAAGCAGGTCGCTGCACCACCTCACCAGCCGCAATTTGGTTGGCTACAGAATCGGGTAAAAGTCTTATTATATCTGACATTAGGATTTAAAATAATTTTAAAGAATGCAAAGATACAAAACGTGAAGAGTTATCGAAATAACTCTAAGAAACTCATTTTCCATCCCCATTACTCACATAATCAAACAAATTAATATTAAACCAATGATGAAGATAAATCAAAAACAGAATACCAAAAACCAACGCAAAGGAAAACAATAAACCAACCCTTTTGCCTAACGAAGCACTTCCATGAAGCAGTATTCTCGCAATTAATACCTCCACTTTAGTGCCCATATAACTATACGCTGGCACTAAAATAAAAACCAACGCAACCATCGCAATCAAGGTAACTTGAAAAGGATTCAAATTCATTTCCAAATGAATAATCTTGTTAGTTATGAACCCCGTAAGTAAATTTACAGTAAGCACACTAATCATTAACACCATTAAATTGAAGATTTTTTTATACATCTCTATACGAATTACGAATTGGTACGAATTTACAAATTGTTGGTGTTTGGAAAAGATGCATTCAGTCATTTCGATTAACATCTTTTAGTTGAAAACAAAACGATTAGGTTCAAATGCACCCGCTTATTAGCAATACTTTTATGCTGTTTATTTATTTAACCAATTAATGAAAAAAACAACACTCGCTATACTAACACTATTTACTGCCATTTCAGTAAGTTTTATTGATAAACAGAAATCTTCTAACCCTGTTTTCGAAAACAATAAAACACATTGGGCAGATTCTGTTTTAAAAACAATGACCACCGAAGAGCGTATTGCACAGCTGTTTATGGTAGCTGCATATTCCAATAAAGATAAAACACATATAAGAGAAATAAAAAAATTAGTGAAGGAATATAAAATCGGTGGCTTAATATTCTTTCAAGGCGGACCTGTGAGGCAGGCAAACCTTACTAACGAGTACCAGGCACTTTCAAAAGTTCCACTGTTTATTGCGATGGATGCAGAGTGGGGATTAGCAATGCGGCTTGATAGTACTATTCGTTTTCCAAGACAAATGACATTGGGTGCAATTCAGAATGATTCGTTGATTTATACAATGGGTGTGGAAATAGCCCGTGAATGCAAACGATTAGGAATGCAAATAAATTTTGCACCTGTGGTGGATATAAATAATAATCCGCTAAACCCTGTAATCGGCACTCGTTCGTTTGGAGAAAATAAATATAATGTTACTTCAAAAGCATTGATGTATATGAAGGGAATGCAGGATAATGCTGTGCTGGCAAATGCAAAACATTTTCCCGGACACGGAGATACGGATAGTGATTCGCATAAAACGTTGCCCGTTATTAAATCGTCGAGAGCGAGATTGGATACCTTGGAATTATATCCTTTCAAAGAACTAATATCACAAGGTTTGGCAAGTATGATGGTGGCGCATTTATCTATACCTTCTCTGGACACTACACCGAATCAGCCATCTACGCTTACTAAAAGAATTGTTACCGGATTATTAAAAGACACGCTTGGTTTTAAAGGGCTTGTATTTACTGATGCTTTGAATATGAAAGGAGTGAGTAAATTTTACAAACCAGGCGAAGCAGATGTAAAAGCTTTGATTGCAGGAAATGATGTATTGCTGTTTCCTGAAGATGTGCCGACTGCAATAAAAAAAATAAAAGAAGCGATAGACAGTGGGTTGGTTTCGCAGGATGATATTGACAACCG
>CAILDT010000354.1 GCA_903833025.1 uncultured Bacteroidota bacterium
CTCTAAAGTAAAAAATGGTTATCTGAGAGATTGCTTCGTTCCTCGCAATGACAAAGGGCTTTAAAAAATGAATATCGAATTACTATATTTGACCCCAAATTAACACAATCCAATAAATTGGAAATCCTCTTATCCTTAACATATACTTTACTTTTCATCTTTGTCATATATAAGATGAAGTTCTTCGAAATCGATGGTTTATCCAAACGAACCATCTCTTTTATCTTTATCCTGAAAATATTTTTCGGCTTATTACTCTGGGCTATCTATACCTTTTATTATAAAGACCGTTCCACAGCCGACATCTATAAATATTTCGACGACAGCAAAATCCTTTTCGATGCCCTAAAAACTCACCCGTCTCACTATTTCAAAATGCTCTTCGGTATCGGAAATATGACTCCCGAATTCGACACCTACTATGCTCAAATGCACTATTGGACAAGGAAAATCGACAGCAACATTTATAACGACAGCCACACCATTATTCGCTTCAATAGTATTGTCCGTTTCTTTTCCTTCGGATATTATAACGTGCATACCGTATTCATTTGTTTCCTTTCTTTAGTAGGATTAACAGCCATCTACAAAACATTCATTCCGTTCCTCCAAGATAAAAAACGAGAACTCATATTTATTGTTTTCCTTCTCCCATCAGTTCTTTTTTGGGGTTCTGGAGTATTAAAAGAAGGACTTATTTTTTTCGCCTTAGGGTTATTAATCTATTACACCACAAAATTATTCAGCATCAAATCAATAATAATCTGCCTCTGCGTTGCCCTGTTATTAGCATTCTCCAAGTTTTATGTTTGGCTCGCCATATTCCCAAGCTTAGTTTTTATTCTCTGGATTAATAAAACAACCATCTCAAAAACATTCCTAAAATTCCTCTTTATAATTATCACATTAGCCACAATCGGCTTAAACATTGATAGTTTCACCACCATTCAAAACCCATTAGTAACACTCTCACAAAAACAAATAGAATTCAACCAACTCGCATCCGGCAATTTAACCGATGCCTATTGCAAACCAATACCCATTGCAGGCAGCATCATCCAAATAAATACATTACAACCAACCCTCACTTCCGTAATTAAAAACGCCCCACAAGCATTCATAAACACACTCTTCCGCCCCTACTTATGGGAACTAAAATCACCAATGATGCTTATGGCAGGAGCCGAAAACATCCTAATTCTCCTAATCATTCTACTATGCCTCCTCTTCATCAAACCCCTGTCAATCATCCGTTGGGAGTATGTTTTATTCTGCTTATCATTCGTCATTATCCAATTCCTAATCATCGGCGAAACCACTCCAGTACTTGGTGCAATAGCAAGATACAAAGTCCCTGCACTGCCATTTTTACTAATAGCATTTCTCTTCTTATTAGATAAAGAAAAGCTAATAAAACGCATTCCTTTTTTTTCCCGCTTCGCGAAATGAAACACCAAGTGTAACGTACTATGTGCGCCTCCGGCAGTCGGTGTGTCGTTCGCTCGTTTTTTTAGTGCAGCACTAATTCAAAACATTATCACAATTATTGAACTAACGTCATTGCGAGCTTTTCGCGAAGCAATCTCTTTCTTTGTTCGTACCTTTACACCATCTTTTGACATAGCGTTTCTGCCGCTGGCGCGAGCGTCCCTTCCGCTCGTGCCGTTTATTATGTGGCGTCCCGCCACTCTTTAAAATTCCATTTCCACATTATAATTTTGGCTAAATTTTTTAACATCGTTCTTTTCTCCTTCCCCCTCTGTGTAACAAAAAAATGCCAAAAACATCAAAAACCAACCCTCCCACAATCGCTTAAAATAAAATCCCCCGCCCTACAATCCAAATAACTACTTAATTTCCCTATTCAAACCCATCTTTTCCTGCCCCCCTATGTCACCTCCTTTTCCCTCTGTGTAACAAAAAATCTCCACCCCGTTTCCATCAACGGTATCGCCCCGCGGGCAAACGGTCAGCCCCTGCGAACAAACTGTATCCTCCAGCGGGCAAACTGTCAGCTCCCGCGGGCAAACTGTATCCTCCCGCGAACAAACTGTCGGTTCCTGCGCATAAACTGCACCCTCCCGCGGACAAACTGTACCCTCCCGCGAACAAACTGTACCCTCCCGCGCATAAACTGTACCCTCTGGCGGGCAAAGTGTCGGCTTCGCGAGCAAACTGTCAAGGTGTTTTTTTTTCTTGCGTAAATAACTAAAAATCAATGCCACTTTTCCAAAACTATCCTTTTTACCCTCCCTTTTTAGCCCTTTTCGCATCATTTCTCCTCTAATTTCAACGTATAAAGTACCTCTTTTATAATTGCCGAAGCCAAAAATCAGATATCCTAATCTGATTAAATGCTTTAATAAAACATCACTTATTTTCAAAAGAAAAAATCATTCTTTACCATAAACAATCATAAAAATCTGCGTTCCAATCTTTTTTTTCTTTTAAATATCAAAGATATCTATTCTTCCATCTTCAAATCAGTTCCTGCCTGCTTTAATTATTTTTCTACATTTGTTTCCCACTAAAAACCCATTATGACTTTTAAAAGTTTATTCCGAAAAAAATCAGCTAATGTTATCCTAAAACAAGGTGGTGATGGCGAGCATATCATCCTTAATAAAGTTTTAAATGTCCGCGACCTCACCTTTTTTGGCATCGCAGCAATTATCGGTGGCGGTACATTTAGCGCAATTGGCAACGCCTGCTTTTCTGGCGGACCGGCAGTAGTTTTCTTATATATAATATGTGGTATTGCCTGCGGATTTACTGCTTTATGTTACGCCGAATTTGCATCGCAAGTGCCCGTTTCAGGTAGTGCATATACCTACGCGTATGTTTCCTTCGGCGAGTTATTCGCCTGGATAATTGGCTGGGCATTGCTGATGGAATACTCAATCGGCAACATCTACATCGCTTTTTCGTGGAGTGGTTATTTTACCAATCTTTTAGATGGTTTCGGGTTGCACTTACCTGAATGGTTAACCATAAATTACAAAGCAGCACATCAGGCATTCCTCGATAACAAAGCCGGAGAAGGTTTATTAGCTTGGGCTAACGCTCCACAAATTGGAGGACTACATATCATTTTTGATTTGCCCGCAGTGATGATTAATGCTTTTATAACTTGGTTAGTTTACAGAGGCACCAAGGAATCGCGTAACATCAGCAACATTATGGTGATGATTAAACTCGTAGTTATTGTTCTCGTAATCATAGTTGGTTGCACCTACATTAATCTTGACAACTGGACACCCTTTATGCCCAATGGTTTCGGCGGTGTAATGAGTGGAGTATCTGCCGTATTCTTTGCATACATTGGCTTTGATGCCGTATCAACATTGGCAGAAGAAAGTAAAAATCCCCAACGAGATTTACCAAGAGGAATGATTTATTCGTTGGTAATTTGTACCGTAGTTTATATTATTCTTGCTCTCGTACTCACTGGTATGGCATCTTACAAGTTACTTGGTGTTTCCGACCCATTAGCAGAAATATTTAAAATAAAAGGAATCAAGTGGATGATATTTATTGTTTCTATTGCTGCAGTAGTTGCTATGACAAGTGTTTTGCTTGTCTTCCAAATGGGACAACCACGCATATGGATGAGTATGAGCCGCGATGGATTACTTCCAAAACGTTTTGCTAAAATTCATCCTAAATATAAAACGCCCGGATTTGCAACTATAATAACAGGTTTGGTGGTTGGTATTCCTTTATTTTTTACTGATGAAAACTTCGTCCTCGACTTTACAAGCATCGGAACATTGTTTGCCTTTGTGCTTGTTTGTGCTGGTGTACTTACGCTACCGAGCCAACAAGGAAATAATAAAGCTTCGCAAATAAAAGGAAAGTTTCGTTTACCTTATATCAATTCTAAATATGTAATGCCTTTAATTACGATAACAATCTTTTCACTCATTATTTATTTCATCCCCGAATTTATAACAAGTAAGTTTATTATCACGTGTGATAAAGCAGCAAACAACATACCTATGCTGGTGTTTTTTGTTTTGTTAATTGTAATGGCGGTTTTATCGTTCGTTAAAAATCTTTCCTTGATTCCAGTGTTGGGATTAATGTCGTGTTGCTATTTACTCACTGGTATGGCAGCTTCCAACTGGTTATGGTTTTCGATGTGGCTTGGCATTGGGTTGATAGTTTATTTCCTGTATAGTCGGAAACATAGTAAACTTAATGCAAAGGAATAAAACTAATTGAACTAAAAATACTTATTGAAAATAAAAATGATAGCGTTTATAACAGGAGCAACAGCAGGAATAGGAAAAGCAACAGCAGAACTATTTGCAAAGAATGGTTACAATATTATTATTACCGGCAGAAGAAAAGACAGGTTGGATGAGTTTTCTACTCATTTAAAATCAACTTATAAAGTAGAAGTCCTTTCTTTAAATTTTGATGTCAGGAATAACAAAGAAGTGGAAGCAGCAATAAAATCTTTATCCGGTGAATGGAAAAAAGTAGATGTGTTAATTAATAATGCAGGGCTTGCAGTTGGGTTAAGCACCATACAGGATGGCGATATTGATGATTGGGAACGAATGATTGATACCAACATAAAGGGGTTATTATATGTTACTCGTCATCTTTTTCCGCTAATGATTGCTAATGGTTCAGGACATATAATTAATATTGGTTCTATTGCTGGTAAAGAAGTGTATGCTAATGGAAATATTTATTGCGCCACCAAACACGCTGTGGATGCGTTAAGTAAAAGTATGCGGATTGATATGCTGCCTTTTAATATTAAAGTTACAGCAATTAATCCAGGTATGGTTGAAACAGAATTTTCCATTGTTCGTTTCAAAGGAGATGAAGAGCGTGCTAAGAAACCTTACTTAGGAATTCAACCGTTAACTCCCGAAGACATTGCCGAAACAATCTACTGGTGCGCTTCCCGACCAGCACACGTAAATATTAATGATATTATTATTACGCCTACTGTGCAGGCGAATGCTACTAATACTTTCAGGAAGTAAGGATTCACCACTAAGGCACGTAGAACACTGAGAATGCACAATAAAAAGAATTTCCATTTAAAACTTTGCGCCTTTTGCGTCTTCGCGGTAAGTATTTTCTCGTGCACTCACAAACAACAAGTTGATTTGATTGTTCACAATGCAATTGTTTACACTGTGGATTCTACCTTATCAAATGCGGAAAGTTTTGCTGTTAAAGATGGAAAGTTTATAGCTGTTGGAAAGAACGAAGAAATACAAAACAAGTACGAAGCAAAAGAAACTATTGATGCAAAAGGCAAAGCAATCTACCCAGGTTTCATTGATTCGCATTGTCATTTTTATGGTTACGGAAAAGGATTAACCGACGTTAATTTAGTTGGCACAAAATCTTTTGATGAAGTTATTCAGCGTGTAGTTGAGTATTCCAAAACAAATAAATCTGAATGGATTATTGGCAGAGGGTGGGACCAAAACGATTGGGCAATAAAAGAATTTCCAAACAAAAGAAAGTTGGATAGTATCTTTCCTCACACTCCTGTATTCCTTCAGCGAATAGATGGACATGCTGTATTGGTTAATTCGAAAGCATTGGAGCTTGCTGGAATAAAAGGAGGCGAAGAAATAGAGGGAGGAATCGTACAAGCTAATATCTACCCCGAAATATTAAACGACTCTAAAACTGCAGAATTTAAACCCACAGGAATATTAATTGACAATGCCGTTGAGCTTGTAAAGAAAGTTATTCCTAAACCAACTAATGAAGAAATAAAAGCATCTCTTCTTGCTGCGCAAAAAAACTGCTTTGCTTTAGGGCTTACTACTGTTGATGATGCAGGATTAGAAAAAAATATTATTGATGCAATGGATGCGTTGCAAAAATCAAATGAATTGAAGATGCGCATCTATGCTATGCTTACCGACAACAAAGAAAACTTAGATTATTATTTGCAGCACGGCATTTATAAAACAGAAAGATTAAATGTTCGTTCATTTAGGTTTTATGCTGATGGTGCGCTTGGTTCAAGAGGCGCTTGTCTATCAAAGCCATATTCTGATAAACCTTTACAACAAGGATTTCTATTAAACACGCCTGATTACTTTAAGGAGAATGCAAAGAAAGTATTTGATAAAGGATTTCAAATGAATACACATTGTATTGGTGATTCTGCTGTGAGATTAATCAACAGCACCTATAGTAATCTCCTTTATAATCCAATCAAAAATGTTTCATCAGAAATTGCGGAAAAAGGAAAAAATAGAAGATGGCGAATCGAACACTTTCAAGTGACTACAAAAGATGATATAATTAATTTAAAGGTTTCGGGTATCATCCCATCCGTCCAACCAACTCACGCTACATCCGATATGTATTGGGCGGAAGAACGGTTAGGAAAGGAGCGAATAAAATATGCTTATGCTTACAATGATTTATTGAAAGCTGCTGGAATGATTGCCCTTGGCACCGACTTTCCGGTTGAAGATATTAATCCTCTTTATACTTTTTATGCTGCTGTTGCCCGCAAAGATTTAAAGGGTTTTCCTAAAGATGGTTTTCAAATGGAGAATGCTTTATCAAGAGAAAATACGCTGAAAGGAATGACCATTTGGGGTGCGTATGCTAACTTTGAAGAAAAAGAAAAAGGAAGTATTGAGCCGGGCAAGTTCGCTGATTTTATTATTCTTGATAATGATATTATGAAATGTGATATTGATTTGGTTCCTAAAACAAAAGTAATTTCAACATATATTAATGGCGAATGTGTTTATCACAATTAAATCACGCCTCAAATTTTCCTTATCTTTGCACTCCCAAAACAACTCAAAACTTATAATTCATAACTCATAATTCAAAAACTATGTCAAAAGGATTTTTTACAGTTCCCCCTCCGGTGAACGAACCAATTAAAAGCTATGCAGCTGGAAGTGCTGAAAGGAAAGATCTACAAGCGATGCTAAAAGAATTGCGCGCTAAAGAAATGGATATACCTATGTATATTAACGGTAAGGAAGTGCGAAGCAATGATAAAATTCGTCTTGCGCCGCCTCACGACCATAAACATACGTTGGGGCATTTTCATAAGAGTAATAAAGACCACGTAAAACAAGCCATTGATGCTGCATTGGCGGCTAAGCCAAAATGGGAAGCATTGGATTGGGAACATCGTGCAACTATATTTTTGAAGGCAGCCGAACTTATTGCTGGTCCTTATCGTGCGAAGTTGAATGCCGCTACAATGCTTGGTCAGAGCAAGAATGCGTTTCAGGCAGAGATTGATAGTGCTTGTGAAATTATTGATTTCCTTCGTTTCAATGTAATGTATATGACGGAGATTTACAAACAACAACCTCCTGTAGCAGGCACTGGCTTTGGTGTTTGGAACAGAGTAGAGCAACGTCCGTTGGAAGGTTTTATATATGCACTCACTCCTTTTAACTTTACAGCCATTGCAGGTAACCTGCCTACATCGTGTGCTATGATGGGCAATGTAGTGGTTTGGAAACCTTCGAACACACAGGTATATGCCGCTAATGTATTGATGGAAATATTTATGAAAGCAGGTGTTCCGGCTGGTGTTATTAATTTAATTTATCCTTCTGGTCCTGATGCCGGTGAAGTTATTTTTGCTCATCCTGATTTTGCTGGTATCCATTTCACTGGCTCTACTGCTGTGTTTCACGATATATGGAAATCAATTGGAAACAACATCAGCAAGTTTAAATCGTATCCTCGTATTGTTGGAGAAACAGGTGGAAAAGATTTTGTGATTGCTCATTCTTCCGCCGACCCAAAAGTGATAACTACTGCGCTAAGCCGTGGCGCGTTTGAGTATCAGGGGCAAAAATGCAGTGCTGCTTCTCGTGCTTACATTCCTAATAATCTTTGGGAAGAAGTAAAAGGTTTGTTGCAGGCAGATTTAAAGTCAATGAAAATGGGACCTACCGAAGACTTCACTAATTTTATTAATGCGGTGATTGACGAAAAGTCGTTTGATAAACTTGCTAAATACATTGATGATGCTAAGAAAGATAAGAACTGCGAAATAGTTGCGGGTGGTAATTACGATAAATCAAAAGGATATTTTATTGAGCCAACTATCATCAGGGTTAACGACCCGTATTATGTTACAATGTGCGAAGAACTCTTCGGACCTGTGTTAACACTGTATGTTTACGATGCTGATAAATATGAAGAGACTTTAAAAATAGTTGACAGCACTTCTATTTATGCGTTAACAGGGGCTCTTATAGCGCAAGATAGATATGCGATTGAGCAAGGTACAAAGGCATTGCGCAACTCGTCAGGTAATTTTTATATCAATGATAAACCAACAGGTGCAGTGGTTGGTCAGCAGCCATTTGGCGGGGCGCGTGCTTCGGGTACCAATGATAAAGCAGGTGCGATGATTAATTTATTGCGTTGGGTTTCTCCGCGTACTGTTCGCGAAACGCTTAATCCGCCTACCGATTACAGGTATCCGTTTTTACAGGCGGATTAGTTTTTAATGGTTAACGATTAGTGGTTAATGATTAATAAAAATCCCTTTCTTATTTAAAGAGAGGGATTTTTATTTTTTATTTCA
>CAILDT010000355.1 GCA_903833025.1 uncultured Bacteroidota bacterium
ACAACTTTACCGCTTCGCGAGAAGAAAGAAAATGAAGTTCGTATTATCAATGTTGCTCGCATTGCCCCTGAAAAAAACACATTGTATGCTTTGCAAATATTAAAACATACGAAACAAAATATCCAATTCGATTTCTTTGGTCCTATTTATAGTCAGGAATATTTCGAAGAATGCAAACAAGCCATTGAAGAATTACCACCAAATGTAAAAGCAACTTATAAAGGAACTATAGAAAGCAACGAGGTGGTAAATGTAATTTCCAGTTATCACTTTATGTTTATGCCCACCACTGGCGAAAACTTTGGACACATCATTTTACAATCACTTTCGGTTGGTTGTCCGGTTATTATAAGTGATAAAACACATTGGAAAGATTTAAAAACAAAAAACATTGGTTGGGATAGTCCATTAAATAAACTTTCCGAGTTCTCCGAAACAATTGATTCAACTGCCAAAATAACACAAGTGGATTATAACACAATGTCAAAGTCCGCTTTTGATTATGCACAACAATACATTCATAATCCCGAATTTGTTGAGCAAAATAGGCATCTGTTCGTTTAATCTTTTCTCTTGCTACTTCCCCCAATCTTAATTACTTTTGCATCCATTCATAATTCATAACTTATAATTCATAACTCAAAGTAATGTATATATTAGGACTAAACGCTTTTCACGGAGATTCATCGGCTTGCATTTTAAAAGACGGTGAAGTAATAGTTGCTTTGGAAGAAGAGCGCATCCGCCGAATAAAACATTGGGCAGGTTTTCCCATTGAAGCAATAAAATACTGTTTGCAAGATGCGGGAATAACTATCAAAGATATTAACCACATTACCATTTCCCGCGACCCATCAGCCAATGTTTTAAAAAAAGTAAAACATACGCTAAAAAATAAAGTTTCCTTTTCAGCCATCATTGACAGATACACTAATTCAAAAAAAATAAAATCAGTTAAAGCTACGTTAGCAGAAGAATTAGGAGTTTCAGAAAGTGAAATAAAAGCAGAGGTGCATAATATAGAACACCATCGCTCACATTTAGGTAGTTCGTTTTTTGCTTCTCCTTTCGAAAAATCTGCATTGCTTTCTATTGATGGCTTCGGAGATTTTACTTCCACAATGACAGCAATTGGAAATGGAAACCAAATAGAAGTATTAGATTCAGTACATTTCCCACACTCCGCTGGTATATTTTATACTGCATTCACCCAATATCTTGGCTTCCCAAAATATGGCGATGAATATAAAGTAATGGGCTTAGCTCCTTATGGTAATGCAATTTATGTTGACAAACTAAAAGATGTAATTGAATTTACTGATGATGGTTTATTCAAACTAAACTTAAAATATTTTAAACATCATAAGGACGGAGTGAAGATGAGTTGGGAAGGTGGTGAACCAGATATAGAAAGTATTTTCAGTGAGTATATGGTTGAAAAATTCGGACCCGCTCGTAAGCGAGAAGATGAATTAACACAATACCATAAGGATTTGGCAGCATCAGTTCAACGAATATGCGAAGAATTAATATTTCATATTTTAAATCATTTGCATAAAAAAACAGGATTAAATAATCTCTGTATTGCAGGCGGAGTAGCACAAAACTCTGTTGCTAATGGAAAAGTTTTAAAGAACACTCCGTTTAAAAATGTGTATATCCCTCCAGCAGGACACGACGCTGGTACTTCAATGGGTTCCGCTTTATTTTTCTACAATCATATTTTAAAACAAAAGAGAGTTGCTCCAACTTACACAGGTTCATTAGGAAGTCATTATTCAGATTCGGAAATTGAAACCTATTTGAAATCTCAAAATATGAAGTTTCAAAAATATTCGGACGAAGAATTATATGATAAAGTAACCGATTGCATTATTAATGGAGGTGTAGTTGGCTGGTTTCAAGGTAGGGCAGAGTTCGGACCGCGTGCATTAGGACATCGTTCCATAATTGCCGACCCAAGGAGAGCAGATGCAAAAGAAATATTAAACGTGAAAATAAAACGCAGAGAATCATTTCGTCCGTTTGCTCCATCCATCTTAAAAGAGTTTGTTCCTGATTATTTTGCTGATGCCGATAATGTTCCTTTTATGGAAAAAGTTTATTTGATAAAAGAAAATATGAGGAGCAAAATACCTGCCGTTACTCACGTTAATGGCACAGGTCGTTTGCAAACCGTAGATGCTAAATACGAACCAAAGTACCACGCATTGATTTCAACATTCAATAAAAAAACGGGAGTTCCAATTTTATTAAATACTTCTTTTAATGAAAACGAACCTATTGTAAACTCGCCTGCCAATGCTTTGGATTGTTTTCTCCGTACT
>CAILDT010000356.1 GCA_903833025.1 uncultured Bacteroidota bacterium
AAAAATAAATATTACAGATACTAAAAAGGAAAACGGTATAATAATTCATTTCGCAGATAGATTGCCAGAGAATTTCAATCATCCTTTTGTTGCAAAGGTGGATGTGGAGAAAAGACATTTAACGGAGGATAATCATAGCTCTACACATTTGCTGCACGCTGCGTTAAGAAAGGTACTTGGAACACACGTGGAACAAAAAGGTTCGTTAGTAAATGAGGAGCATCTTCGTTTCGACTTTTCGCATTTCTCCAAAGTAACAGATGCAGAGATTGCAGAAATAGAAGCGATAGTAAATCATAAAATACGAGAAAATATTCAAGCAGATATAAAAGAGATGTCGATAGATGCTGCTCGTAAACTTGGTGCTATGGCTTTGTTTGGCGAGAAGTACGGCGATGTGGTACGCGTGGTAACATTTGATAAAAATTATTCAATAGAGTTATGCGGAGGCACACACGTGCCTGCAACAGGGCAAATAGGGTTGTTTAAAATAGTTTCGGAAGGAGCTGTGGCGGCAGGCATCAGGAGGATAGAAGCAATAACTTCGGATAAAGCAGAAGAGTTTTTTATACATCAAACAGCATTGGTAAATGAAGTAAAAGTATTGCTAAAGAATCCAAAGGATGTAGTTAAAAGCTTGCAGGGATTGATGGAGCAAAACACTGAACTTCAAAAACAAATTGATGGTATGCTTCGCGATAAAGCAAAAATAGTGAAGCAAGAGTTGCTTAATAAAAAGCAAGCTATAAATGGAATTAACTTTATTGCAGCGGAAATAGAACTTGATTCTGCCGATGCGATAAAGGATTTACTGTTTGAAATCCGTTCGCAGGTGGATAATTTATTTATGGTGCTTGGTGCAGAAGTAAAAGGCAAACCGAGTTTGTCAGTTATTATTTCGGATAATTTAGTAAAAGAAAAAAACCTAAACGCTGGAGCTATTATTCGTGAGATAGCAAAAGAAATAAATGGCGGCGGTGGCGGACAGCCATTTTACGCAATGGCTGGAGGTACCAACTCGCAAGGGATTAGTAAAGCATTAGAAAAAGCGAAAAGTTATTTAAACTAAGGAACGAGGATGCCACTCGCAACGGATTCTAAAACTATTATTCCAGACTCGCTTAAAACAACTTCGCTGTTTAAAGAGCATTTACTTGCCACTAAAAGTATAGATTATAAATTCCATTATACCCATTACGATTACTTACCAGCTGGCATACTTTTCTGTTGTTTGTTAGTGTTCGTTTGGCTTTTTGTTTCTAACCGCAAACGATTATCACAAACAGTAAAGGGTTTTTATGCAAACCGGTTTGCTAACCAACTCGCCCGTAAAGAAAGTAATTACGGAAACACTGTAACTGCTTTTTTATCTGTTATATTTGTTTTAACGATGACCTTGTTTATTTCCGAAGCAATACAATATTATTATCCACAAAGCATAGTAACACATAATTTTGCACTCTTCAACATAGTTGTTTGCGGAATGGTGATGTTGACTTATCTGTTAAAATTTATTTCAGTAAAAGTTACAGGAAATATATTTCAGGAGTCGAAGGTGGCATCAGAATATATTTCGTCCTTCTTTTTGTTTTGTAACGTATTGGGATTATTTATGCTTCCGATAGTGCTGTGTATTTCATTTGTAAGGCAAGTTTCGCCAGTTATATTTATTTATGCGGGAGAATTTATAATTGTATTATTTATACTAATCCGAATAATACGTGGCGCAATGATATGGCTAAATGGATTAAGAGGTTACGGGTTCTATTTATTTTTATATCTTTGTACCCTTGAAATATTACCTTTTGCTGTTTTAATAAAATCAGCAACGCTACTGATAAAGTAGTTTATAAAGGGATAATTTTAACACGTTTTGTTTCTGTTTAACTATAACTCGCAACAAGATTGAAAGTAAAAACAATACTCGTTACACAACCGAAACCAGAAGGAGATAAATCGCCTTACTTTGACGTTGCTAAAAAGTGCAAAGTGCAAATTGACTTTCGTCCATTCATTCAAATAGATGGCATCACTGGACAGGAATTCCGAAAAAACAAAATTAATATAGCTGAGCACAGCGCAGTAATTATTACCAGCCGTAGTTCGATAGAACATTATTTCCGGATGTGTAAGGAAATGCGTGTAAAGGTGCCGGAGGATATGAAGTACTTTTGTATTTCGGAATCAACAGCATTTTATTTACAGAAGTTTGTTCAGTACCGTAAACGAAAAATATTTTACGGGAAACAAACCGTAAGCGCGTTGATGGATGTAATTAAAAAGCATAAAAACGAAACATACATTTTACCTTGTTCGGATATACATAAAGAAGAAATAGCAGAAAGGTTAGAACAGCAAAAAGTAAAGTTTACAAAAGCAGTGATGTATAAAACGGTAGCTGCAAATATAAAAGATTTAGAAAACGTTAATTATGATGTACTAGTGTTTTTTAGTCCATCGGGAATAAAATCGTTGTATAAAAACTTCCCGAAATTCAAACAGAATAATACACGCATTGCCTGCTTCGGTCCTACTACGGCAGAGGCAGTTAAAAAGGCAGGTTTAAAGTTGGATATATATGCACCAAACCCTAAAGCTCCATCTATGACAATGGCTTTGGAACAATATATTACAGCTGCAAACAAAGCAAAATAATAATACCTGTTATTTACCACTCACATAATTTATTGTTCATTCGTCATAATATTATAATGCTAACTGATATTTAAATTCTAATTTTATATCGGCAATGGAAACATTTACAAAGGCGGAAAGATTATCAGGCAAAACAA
>CAILDT010000357.1 GCA_903833025.1 uncultured Bacteroidota bacterium
ATTTTTTTAATCTTCAGAACCTTTATTCTTTTTCAAATCTTTCAACTTTGTCTTATCGGGGTTATACATTGGCTTATCAGCTTTAACTATGGTAGTTAACACTTTTGTATATCTCTCCGAATCGTTTAAAACAGCTATTGCTTCTTTTAATTCAACATCATCTTTTAAGGTTGCTTCTAATCTCCCATTCTGGAAATAATAACGTGAAGCAATTTCTTCTTCTAGATATAATTTTATTTCAGGTTTAAATTTTATCAAATCTGCTTTTTTATTATGTGTAAGCTTTGCTTTTAAAGCATCGAAGTCTCCACTAATTCCATCCAAAGTTTTGTCTGCTTTAGCATCTTCTTTAAAATCTTCTAACGCTTTTTCTGTCTTGGTTGTATAGTCATAATCCTTGGTATCTAAATAGGCGGCAAAATCATTATACTCCGCATCTGTTAATTTAAACTCTTTTGCAGCTGTCAAAGTAGGATGGGCTGCACGATACTTGGTTGCATAATTAAATATGAGGTTTTTAGATGCCAAACAAGTAAGAATACTGCTGAACTTAGGAGCATCCATTAAAACGTCCGGTGCAATTCCTCCGCCATCATATACTATACGACCATTTTTTGTTTTGAATGCAGAGATTAGTGAATCAGGCACTTTGTCAACACTGCCATCTTCATTTCGGTGAGAGTAATCAAGTGCTTGAATACAACGCCCACTTGGTGTGTAATATTTTGCAACAGTAACTTTTAATTGCGAACCATAACTCAATGGGCGTGTTTGCTGCACCAATCCTTTACCGTAAGAACGCTGTCCGATAATTACTGCTCTATCTAAATCTTGTAACGAACCAGAAACAATTTCTGATGCCGAAGCTGAACCTCTGTCAACAATTATTGTTATTGGAATATTCAAATCAAGAGGATTATTTTTACCTGTATGTACGGCATCCCAATCTTTCACTTTCCCTTTTGTACTCACCACCACAGTACCTTTTTCGGTAAATAAATTAACTATGTCTATTGCTTCTTTCAACAATCCTCCTGGGTTTCCTCTTAAATCTAAAACAAGTGATTTTAAATCGGGGTTCTTCTTTAAATCAAGTAACGCATCTTTTACTTCACTAGCAGCATTTTCTCTAAACTCGGAAAGCTTTATATATCCTATGTTTGAAGACACCATTCCTGAATACGAAACAGATTTTATTTTTATCTCCTCCCGATTAATTACTTTTTCAATAGAACTTTTTTCTCCTTCTCGTTCAATTAATAATTTAATAGTACTTGCTGCCGACCCTTTTAAAAATTTACTAATGTATTCTGTTTTTTTACCTTTTGCATCAATATCATTTATCTTTAAAATTTTATCACCTGCTCTCAAATCTGCTTTCTGCGCAGGAAATCCTTCATAAGGTTCTGATATTACTACATAATCTCCATCCTGATGTATGAGTGCTCCAATGCCTCCATATTCACCTGTCATCATATAACGGTAATCTTCAATTTCAGATTCAGGAATATAATTGGTGTATGGGTCCAAGGAACTAAGCATATTATCAATGCCTTTTTTCATCAGTTCTCCAGGATTAGTTTCATCTACGTAATAAATATTTAATTCGCGAAACAAGGTTGCGAAAATGTCTAGGTTTTTAGATACCTCAAAATAATTATCCACAAAACTAAAGCTGATAATG
>CAILDT010000358.1 GCA_903833025.1 uncultured Bacteroidota bacterium
AATTACACACATACAGCATGAAAATTGTGCTCCTTGATTCATACTTTTATAGTTCAAATCCTTAAAAACAAAAGTATGAATAAAACAGACAACATGAGCATTCGCCAACAAAAAGTGCGAGCCGGTGGAATAGACATCCACAAAGACAAAACAGTAGTGTGTTTCTACATTGCAGGTATCAAGGAAGAAGTAAAAGAATATGGAACTTTTACCGAAGACCTTGAAAAAATCCGAGATGATTTGTTGAACCAGAACATCCGTGAAGTAATTATAGAAAGCACGGGTATTTACTGGATAGCGTTGTGTACAGTGCTAACTCTTTCAAAGATTGAGGTAACGGTGGTTAATCCAAAGTTTATAAAAAACATGCCGAAAGAAAAAACGGACAGAAAAGATGCCCGTTGGCTTTGCAAGTTATTGGTAAATGGATTGGTGCGCAATAGTTTTGTGGCATCCGAAGAACAGCGTGCATTTCGCGACCTGTGCCGAATGCGAAGCAAATATACCAACCATATAACACAAGCTGGAAACAGGATGGTAAAAACACTGGAACGAAGAAACATCAAACTTAAAAGTGTGGCAAGTAATACAAAAAGTAAAAGTATAAAAGAAATAATAGCTGCATTGGCGCATGGAGAAACGGATGTAGAAAAACTGCTGAAACTATGCCGAGGCAAACTAAAAAAGAAAGAACCTGAAATGCGCAAAGCTTTGCACGGAGTGCTTACACCTCACGACCGATTAATGATGAAGGACTTGCTGAACGACATAGCGCATTTTGAAAAAGAAATACAAGGTCTTAATGAAAGAATAAAACAGCACACCGATAAGGTAAACGAAGAGCTGATAAAAAACATTCGTGTAGTAAGCGGAATAGGTGCACAAAGTGTGGAAGTATTGTTAGCTGAAGTAGGCAGTAATGTGAATGCTTTTGAAAACGAAGATAAGTTAGCCGCCTGGGTGGGTCTTGCACCGGGCAATAAGGAAAGCGCAGGAAAAGCGCATTATGCAGGCAGACGTGATGGTAATGTATATTTACGCACCATTATGATACAGGTTGCATGGGCAGCAGTACGCACAAAAAACAGCTATTGGCGGGCAATGTATTATCATTTATCAAAACGGATAAATAAAGGAAAGGCAATAATAGCCGTAGCAAGAAAGCTAATCAGACTTATTTACAAGATTATTAAAGGAACAAAAACGTACACCGAATACGGTGCAGATTATTTTGTGCAGCAACTACAGGAACGCTACGCAAAAAGAAGAACGCAACAAGCGTAAAAAAACAAAATGGCCGATAAGATTATAGCAATTCGTAATAGGATAAACTGTTCATAAAGCTGCCTACTCTTAACTGAGAACACATACTTGAGCGTGATGCAGCAATGTAACACAACTCGCAGAGGAATCTTCATTTTTTTATATGACTTCTAATCTGGCAGGATAACAGTAACAACAAAAACTATAATCAGAAGTGGCAACGGTATTATTTTAAAAAATCACTAAAGAGTGATATGGATTTTTCTTGCTCTATACTTAGCTTTTAGCTATTATTAATTTACAGAGGAATCTTATGTTATAGGCAGTTTTGTCTTTCGTGTCAAGGGTTTCA
>CAILDT010000359.1 GCA_903833025.1 uncultured Bacteroidota bacterium
ATCCAATCTGAGGAAGTTAAATAACCTGAAAATAATCCAGTACATGCTACAATAAATACCATAAGCTTTCGGCTAATCCATTTATTTAATAATATATCTAATTGTTCTTTACTCATATTTACAAATATCAAATAGTTCGTTTTTTTGTTCTTCTGTTAAAGCATTAAAAAACCATTCCTTTGCTAACATGATTCTAATGTGCTCTTTATTTCTATATAATGTATCTTTATCTTCATCAGATAATTCAGCAATTAAGTTTAATTCATTGATTAAATTTACTGAATCATAAGCAGCACTTACCGATTTTTGAATTTCTTCTTGTGTTAAGTTTTCCATAATTTATATTTTACATATTTGTGTGAGTTACTTTTCTCCATCCAGTACTATCTCTAAAACATACTACCTGTAATGTTGTATTGTATACAATTAATCCCGCTGTTGGAGATACAATTGCATTTATTTCCGTTGTTGTCATTCTAGGAGGTAAAAATCCTTTAGTGGTACTATCAATTTGAACTTGTGCACTAGCATCCGGAGCTGTTGTCCCAATACCTATTTGTCCTTTAAGTACTGTTTTAGTTATACTGTTATTACCTATTACAACAGTATCGGATCCTGCTCCAATAGCAGAATCTCCTATTACAATTTGATTTGTTTGATTATCTGCATATGAAGCAGAATTTGAACCTATATATATAGATGTATTTGATATTGTATTTGTTGATGCATCACCTAATAATCTACCAGCATATTTTCCTAAAAATACATTATTATTTCCTGAAGTTATATAATATCCTGTGCCATATCCAAGATGTGAATTATAACTTCCTGTTGCATTTGAAAATGCTGAATATGCTCCAAATGTTGCATTACCAACTCCAGTGGTATTGCCTCTATTTGAACTTAATCCTAAAGCAGCATTATAAGCACCTGAAGTATTAAATTGTAAAGAGTTTGATCCAATCCCTGTATTAAAACCACCTGTTGTAGTTAAATATCCAGCCGCTTGACCTATAAAAGTGTTATAACTAGCATCAGTAGCAAACGACCCTGCTAAATAACCTAAAAATGAATTTGCACTACCGGTTGTATTATAAAGACCTGCTCCTCTACCTACTACTGTATTTGAAAAACCTGTTGTATTTGAGTTTAAAGCGGCTCTACCAATTGCAGTGTTTTGTGTTCCTGTAGTATTCGCATATAAAGCATCTTTACCAATAGCTGTGTTACTAACTCCTGTTGTATTTAAATAAAGAGCTTGTGAACCTAATGCTGTGTTATCAGTTCCTGATGTATTATAACCACCCGCAACAAATCCAATAAAAGTATTATGATCTCCGGTAGTATTATTTAAACCAGCAGATACTCCTAATACTGTACTATTGTATATATTACCATTGGTTCTACCAATTGTTAATCCATTAACAGTTAAGTTATATGCTCCTAAATTAACAGGGCCAGTAGCTCCTGTATATGGAACAAACCCTGTTACAGATGGTATATCTGATGTTAAAGCCATGGTGCCAGTTGCATTTGGTATAGTTATTGTTTCATTAGATAATAATGTATCCCAAATTAAACTAGTTGAATTACTACCATCTCCTTGAGATATACTATATCTACTCAAAATTGTTTGTCCTGTATTATCAGAAGCAAAAAATCCATAAGGGGTAATTTGTGCGGCATTATTAACATTGCCTATTGTGTAATCAAATAATGTTAATGTTCCTCCATAACTATAAAGGCCATCCCCTTCTAAAGTTAATATTATATCTTTGCCCGTACCTGTATTGCCATTTGTTAATACTTGATCCAGTGTTGGAGTAATAAGTGGCGCTATAAAATTAGCAATAGTTCCCATTTGGAAACTTTTAGTTTGGTTTTTAGGTTTGCCATTAACCATTTTAGTAGTAGTGCCTACAACAGTATCAGTTGCCTGTATATCCGTATTTTTTGGATAACTATATATTATTGCCATTTATTTATTTTTATGATACTAAAGCTATGGAATAAGACACCCAAGCAGTAGTACCGGTTTTTTCATATATTTTTAATACAGCGGGATTAGCGCATTGTACTTTAAATCCTATTAAAGCGGAAGGGTAAAGTGTATTTAATGTCGCAAGACTTAATGGTGTTGCTGTAGAATTACTAACCGTGGTGTTTGCAACAAAGTTAACTATGTCTTTTATTGCAAATGATTTTGTGGGACTCCCTATATCTTCAAACTGTGTACCTAATACAAAGTCCATTAAAGTTACTGGAGCCTGAGGATAACTATATATTATTGCCATATTATTTTCCTTTTACTTTTTTCAAATTAGGGTTTGCTTTTTTAGCAGATGGAGATGCTTTTCTAGATGCTGAAGCTAATATAGCCTCTGCACTTTTCATAGATACACCCTCTTTTTTAGCTATTGCTTTCGCTCCAGCTTTAAAACCCATTCCTTTTTTTTCTTTCATTACTTTTTGGTTTTAGCTTTTATTTTTTTTGCTTCTGAAAGCATTGCTTTGGTAGGTTTTTTACCGCTACCTTTATTTTCTCTAATTGAATCCCAAAGTCCGTGTTTAGACTTAGACCCGTCTTTTCTTTTTAACAGTTCCATTTATCTAGTGCTAGTTTTTTTCTTGATGGTTCCCCATTTGGTTTAGTCATTGGACCTGGCATACCTGACATTCTAGCACAGAAAGATTTTCTACGCTTTGCATCTTTGCTACCAGCTTTTAATTCTGACGGTTTTTTTGTTACAGCAGTTTGTAAATGACTACCAGGATGCTCTGCTCTATAGCTTGCAACTCCCTTAGCATTTAAACCACCTTTTTGATCTTTACCTTCTTTACGTGTCCAAGCGGCAGTTTTATGCAATGGTGATTTATCACAATCACATTTGTGTTTTAATGCATCATTGGTTTTTGCAAAATGATTTAATATAGTTGGTCTCATATTTATTAGTTGTAAACTCTTATTTCTATTAATTTATTATATAATAACGAATTTATTCCGTTTAGTCCGGCTTCTAAAACAGATAATGCTAAATAATTTGTATCGTCTTCGTAGCAATAAACATAATAAAGTTGATCATTAGTCCGGGATATATTTACTGTTTGATCAATTGTATTAATTGTTTTTATATTTGTAAATAATCCGCTAGAATTAATATAGTAATAACCAATCCCCTCATAAGTAAACCATATATTCCCAATAGTGTTCTCTAGTACAGTTGCTACTGGGGCACCTGTGTTGTAAACAAGTTCTGCCCCATTATTAGCTCCCCAACTATTTGGTGTTGTTCCTGTTGCAATAAAATAAGTATTTTCAAGATTATTTGGTGCGCCTACATTTGTAAAATCAGCAGTATTTCCATCATTGCCTTCTATTTTATAAGTTCTACCAATTAAAAGTGAATCTCCAAAAGAAGATAATGATTCTCCATTATCACCTGTTTGTGTTAATAAAGCAGTAAATACTTTATAAGGTTGTACTGTATTAGCAATGTCTTGCATTGTATACCATGTATTTAAAGCTTTAAGTGAATCAGGCCCACCATAAGTAGTATTTACTTCTGGGGCTGAAGTTAGTATTTTCTGTCCTTCTGGAATTATTGCCATATTATTTTGTTTTATAATGTTTACCACTTTCTGATTTTGTACCATTACCATCATTACCCCTATTCCTATGAGGAGATTCCCAGTGCTGGTCTTCGTGATCCCAATCTTTTCCTTTACCGGAAGGATCCGCTCTATGCCTTCTTTGATCATCCGCCTTTTTTGCTCTCCTATCGGGAGTTTCTGCATAGGCCAGATCTCTAGCTGCTTTAGCTTTTGCAGCTTTAGGCGATAGCTTTTGTTTTTGTAATGGAGATGCGGCATCCGCCATATAAGCAGATAACGCTCCCGATTCATCAAATTCTTTTATAGGGGATTGTGATCTTAAGTAGAATGCCATTTTCTATAGTTAAAGTTATAGTTTATACAATCACGTACATTGATCAGTTTTTACAGTGTGACATTAGCCTACTACTTTATTAATATAACAACCTAACGTCGCATTATTTAAAAAAAAATATTAAAAAAATTTTTTTGGGGTAGGGTAAAAAATAAAAGTGTATTACAAATATATAAGTAAGGGGCTACAGCCTAATTTTCAACTCGATCGAAAAGAAGGGAAACGCGTTTGGTTTGGCCGGGTCCCCCAAGTTTTGGAATACGGAACGTGGTCGTCTGGATCGCGATTGAATTTCCTGTGAATGTTTCGGGAATGTTCCGGAGCGTGGACCGTGTCGTGTGATGTGTGTGTGATGTGTCATGATGATGTGTGATGTGCTGTGTCAGTGTGGTACATACATGATAACATATCGTAATGCGATCGTGTGTTTGTTATGATGAGGTGATGTGTGTTTGTTATGATGAGGTGTCGTGATGTAACCTCAACACGCTGTAATCATTGTACGTAATACAAGCGAGCAGCGCGAGCAACGCGAAGCGTGTATAGCACTTACAGTACCAACACGGTGTGGTTGTGATAATATATATGAATACAAAATATAACAACTATGAAAATTGAAATCACAAAAGAGGAATTAAAAGTATTATTATACGGATTAGATGCATTAGCTGACAATGCTTTGTCTATGAATGAGATGAATGAGTACAATAAATTACAAGATGAATTGATCGCCCGATTCTTTGCTCAAGCCGGACACGAAGTGTAATCGATAATATAATTGAATAACAAATTAAATATACATTATGAGAAAGTTTAAAAACACAGGAGAGATTGTATTGTTCACGTATCAAGCGACTATGGTTGGTTTGTTCACATACGGATTCATTAGAGTAGTAATTGGATTAGTGATGGGTGAGTTCAGTCATGTGTCATTCGGGATAATGGAATAATATCTCGATTGAGAGTAAGGTCCGGTAACACGGATCTTTTGCTCTGCTTAGGCGGAATTGGCAGGGCGGAGCATGCGAGCTTGCGAGCAACGCAACGCGTATAGCATTTACAGAACAAATACGAAGTAAAAATGATA